>JAFGAV010000043.1 GCA_016933515.1 Candidatus Aminicenantota bacterium | reverse complement strand
GGCTGCCCGAGGAGACGGAGCGGGCGGCGCTCTATTTCGGGGGGAGAGCCGTGCTCGAGAAGGCGCTCCTTGAAAGCCTGCGGCGCGAGGTCCTGGAGCGGGACATCAGGACCGAGGCGGAATTCCGGGCCTGCGCCGCGGGCGTTGTGAGGGCTTTGTTCGAGAAGGGGCACGCGCTCGTCAAGGCGGCCGGGGAGGCGCTCGAGGCCTTCGCGGCCGTGCGGCCGGCCTTAAGAGAAATAATAAGGAACGACCGCGGAGCGAGCCGGACCGTTCAGGCTTTCGGCGCGGGGATCGAGGCCGAACTCGGACGGCTCATGCCGAAGGATTTCCTTGAGCGCTACGGGCTTGAGCGGCTGGGGCATCTGCCGCGGTATTTGAAGGCGCTCGAGCTGCGCGTCGAGCGGGCGCGTCAGGGCCTTGAGAAGGACCGCCAGAAGGCGGCGCAGGTCAAGCCGTTCGCGGCGGCGCTCGAAAAGCTGCAGAGAGAGGTCGGAGAGCCGGAGACGGGGACGGGCACGGCCCGGGGCGAGGCGGGAGGCATAGCTTCGGCGGCGATCGAAGGAGAGCCCGGGAAGAAATCGCTTGAGATTGGAATCCCAGCACCCGCCGGTATTGCAATGCGCAAGGAAGCAGGAGCGAGGCGGGCCGGGGCTGTACGCGGGTTATCGGGGGGAATGGGCACGGCGGCTGGCTCTGTGCGTAAGCCCGCGGCGGCAATCAAGTCGGCAATCGAGGGCAAGGCTGGGTGCGGGGCGATTTCAGCGAAGCAATCAGCGGTCAGGGGAACTCAGGCGGAGCTTGGACATGAAGCGGCAAAAAGCTGGGCGGCGACCGGAAGGCGGAGCGTTTCGGCCGCGAAGCGGGCGGCGGTCGAGGAGCTCCGCTGGCTCGTCGAGGAGTTCAAGGTCTCGCTCTTCGCCCCCGAGCTCCGGACCGCGGTCCCGGTCTCGGCCAAGCGGCTCGAAGCGCGGCTGAAAGAGATCGCCGCTTTGGAATAGGGCCGGCTGAGCCGGAGCAAGCCCCACTGATTAGATAAAAACCCTGAAAGGCCGGGGCGGGACGTGCGGGTTTACAGCTTGATGGAAAATCGCATCCGGTAGCCGAGGTCTTTCTCCTGGAAGCCCAGGGAGCGGATGACGGCCAGCTCCTTCTCGTTCCACTTGGCGATGCAGGCGTAGACCTCCTTGTGGCCCTGCATCTTAGCGTATTTTAGAGCGGCTAGATGAAGCCGCTTCGAGATTCCCCTGTTGCGGAAAGGTTTGGAGACGAACGTGATGTGGAAATAGAACTCAGCCGGCTTCCAGCTCTTCGAGACGGGCAGGACGTCGTACATGTTGTCCACCTCGGGAGCGCCGAGGATGGGCCACCCGAGGAGATAGCCGACGACGCGGCCGTCGATGAGGCCGACGAAGGTTTTGAACTTGTTGCCGGCCTTGAGATAGCGGCTCTTGTATTCGGGGCCGCCGGGCTTGATCGACACGCCGTCGAACTTCTCCGACATCTCGGCCTCGAGCTCGGCGACAAGGGCCAGCACGCCCTCCAGGTCCTCGGGCCTGTATTCGCGGACTTCCAAGTTTTCCATCATCGGCTTCCTTTAAGGGGAGACATACTTCCTATTAAACCCATTCCATGATTTTTGTCCACCCCTGAGGCATCACGCATGTATATGAACGCGTTCAGGCTCTCAATCTTATGGTGACAGTCCCAAGAGGGACAGTCCCCTTGCGTCGTTCCCTTGCGACGTTCCCTTGCTGGTCCCCAAAGCGGAGCGGGGCTGTTGCCCGACACGGCGCCATCGCCCGGACGGCTCGAACTTGAGAAATTTGCCATTCTTTAATTTGTCGCCTATGATGGATGTTCAGGAACTGCCCAAAAATCAGGGGCGGCCGAAAAAGCACAAGAGAACCGCATGACCGGCGTTCCCGTTCTCTACGAAAGCGACGACATCCTGGTTGTGGACAAGCCCGAGGGGCTCGTGTCCAACGCCCGCGACCTCGAGAGCGGCCTGTTGCCGCGCGTGCAGGGCGAGCGGCCCGGCCGGCTGTTCATCGTCCACCGCCTCGACAAAGAGGTCAGCGGCGTCCTCATCCTGGCTAAAACCGCCGCGGCGCACAGGCTTCTGAACGACGCCTTCAGCCGGGGGGAAGTGCGCAAGACCTACCTGGCCCTCGTCCGGGGCGCCGTCGCCGGGGACAAGGGCGTCATCGACCGGCCGCTCCGGGAGTTCGGGTCGGGGAGGATGGGCGTGGACGCGGCGCGGGGAAAGCCGTCGCGCACGGAGTGGGAGGTCGTCGAGCGGCTGGGGGAAACGGCGCTTCTCCGGGCGCGGCCGCTTACGGGGCGGCGCCACCAAATCCGCGTCCATTTCTACAGCATCGGCCATCCCGTGGCCGGCGACCTGAAATACGGCGACCGCGCGGCGCAGCGCGCCTTCCCGCGCCTGATGCTTCACGCGCTCGACATCACCCTGCCGCCGCTCGGCGGCGCGGGGGAGGTCAAGGTCGCATCGCCCCCTCCCGCTTCCTTCCGTGCGGTGCTGGATGAAATGGGGTCACGTCATCTCGACTCGTAAAATCCCGTGCTCTTTGATAATCATCGGAACTTTTTCTATAATGACTTTCTTTCGGCCGAAAGACCCGACGGCGAACATGACCGATCCCATGAAAAGACATTCCGGAACGAAGCGAGCTTCCCGGCTGTTGCTCTGGAAGCTCCGCCTGCGGGCCGCGGCCGCGGCTCTCGGGGCCGTCGCGTTCGGAAGCGCGTATTTTTTCGTGCGGCAGGCGTTCAAGGACGGCGTCTGGCGCTTCGATTTCTATCTCTTCAACAAATCCCTGGCCGCGGCATCGTTGTTTCTCATCGCCCTTTCCATGCTCCTGACCTCGGTTCATTTCCTTTCCCGACGGCCACGCCGCACGCTGGCCTACCGGAAGCATCTCGGCTTGGCCGGGTTCTGGACGGGTGCGGCCCACGGTCTGGCTTCGCACTTTTTCCTTCCTGAAAAATTCCCTCTTTTTTCCTGGATGGCCGGGCACCCGGCTGAAGCCGGATTGGGTCTTGCCGCTCTCGCCCTCTTCGGAGGGATGGCCGTCCTGTCCCTGTCGTCGGTCAAGGGAAAGCTCGGCGGGGAGAGGTGGAGGAGACTCCTTCGATGGGCGGGTTATGCCGCCCTCGTCCTGGCGGCCGTTCACGCCGGAGCGCTGAAATGGACGAGTTGGACGAAATATTTCAGGACCTTCTCCTCCGTCCTGCCGTCGTTCAGCCTGCCCGTCGTTCTTTTCGCCGCCGCGACGCTGATTCTCCGTCTCACCGTCCTGGTTTTTGGCCGGCGCAGAAAGGCGAGGACGCCTTCCTGAGAACATCGCCCCTTAAGAGCGCACGGCGGGCCTTTTCTTTCGACGCTTAATCCGGGCGTCCAGCTCCCCGGGCATATGCCAGCCGGCGCTCATGAGGCGCTTCCGTCCGACGAGCAGAGCGACGAAGGCCAGGATGCTGAGGATGATGTCCACCGCGGTCAGGTCGGGCTTGAGCATTTTCCTGGCGATGACGAAGGCCGGCAGCGCCAGGACCGCCGCCGAACTGCGGGTGACGAGCATCCTGACCGGTTCCAGGCCGATGACGAGCAGCAGGATCCAGCGCACGGAAATCCTTCGATCTCATGCCGAACGTCCGGCGGAATCACACCGGTATTATGGATGCTGGGGCGGCTACATCAGCCCGGCGAGGCGGAGGAGGCGTCCGGCCGGGGAAAATCTCAGGTCGACGGCCGCCTCGGGGCAGATCTCGTGGCAGCAGTAGCAGCGGATGCAGAGCCCGTCGTCCACGACGGCCGTCCGGCCGGCGATCGCGATCGCCCCGCGGGGGCACATGCGCACGCAGTCGCCGCAGGCCGTGCAGCGCCCGCGCCGCGGAACGGGCCGCGGGGTGAGCGATCGCGTCACGAGCCGGAGAAGCCAGCGGCGGCCGCGCATGGGACGCGCCGCCCGGCGGGCGGCGGGCAGGCGGAAATCGCGGACGGCGGCCTCCTCGAGCGGCACACCCGCAAGAGCGATGTCTGCGGGCCACCAGCCCCTTCTCTCCGCGGCGCGGAAGAGCGCCAGGCTTCCGGGGTCGACGCCGATGAGGCGGCACATGACCTCGTCGAGCGCCACGGGGTCCGGGGAAGCCAGGATGAGGCCGAGCGGCCGCGGGACGCCTCCCGTGCTCGGGCCGTCGCCCTCCAGGGCCAGGACGCCGTCCATGACCGTGAGCGCCGGACGGACGCAGGCGACGACGTCGAGCAGCATGTCGCAGAACTGGTCGACGTCGGCCAGCTTCGAGTGGTAGCCGGGCTTGGTCAGCCCGGGGACGAGCCCGAACGTGTTTTTGAGGGCGCCTGAGACAAGCGTCAGGTTGTGGGTTTTGAGCTTGGGGAGCGAGATGATGACGTCGGCTTCTTTCCAGGCCTTGAGCAGGTCGATCCGCTTGAGCAGCGCGCCTTCAGGCGTGGGGACCTGAAGGCTGTCCGCTTCACGGCGCAGGACGACTCCGGTCCGCCCGGCGACTTCGGCCATCCCCGTTTTGCGGTAGAGGGCGGCCATGCCGACCGGGTTGTGAAGCGGGCCGGCCGGGCTGTCGGCGATGAAGGGCTCGCCGCCCGCCTCGCGCACGAGGCCGATCAGGGCTTCGACGACGGCGGGGTGGGTCGTGATCGCCCGCTCGGGAGCGGCGGGAATGAGAAGGTTGGGCTTAAGGAGGACGCGCGCGCCCGGCCGGACGAACGCCCGGATTCCGCCCAGCGGCGCGAGCGCGGCCTCAACCGCGCGCCGCACCTCCGAGAGGTCGTATCTCCCGCATCTGACGATCGAGACGGTGGGCATCGCCTGTTCCCGCAGTCTTCCTTCTGAAGCCGAAAATTGTAAAGGAATCCGGTCGTCCCGTCCAGGGGGCACAATACCTATTCACCTTATTTCTTAGGACGCAATCCCAGGCTTCGATTAGCGATTGCGCTCCCGCTCCATGAAAATCATGAGAATGAGAAAAATATCCCGACGTCAATAAAAGTGAAAACGGATGTTTGAGGTATTCAATTCCAGTGAAAATTCGTGATATCATCAAGATGCTGAAGCAGGACGGATGGCATGAGATTGCCCGGAAAGGAAGCCACCGTCAGTTCAAGCACCCCTTGAAACTCGGCCGAGTGACGATCGCCGGTCATGAGAAGGACGATGTGGCTCCCGGGACGCTGAACAGCATTCTCAAACAGGCGGGGCTGAAGGAAAGCAGGTAAAATGATTCGATATCTCATTATTATCGAAAAGGCCCGGAACAACTTCTCCGCCTATTCCCCAGACCTTCCGGGATGCATCGCCACGGGGAAAACAAAGGCGGCCGCGGAAAAAAAGATGAAAAAAGCGATCGAAATGCATATCCGGGGCCTTCGCCGCGACAATCAGCCTCTTCCGGAGCCGCGCTCTGCCGCCGGATACATCCTGATCGCTTAAGGCTGCATGATCCCAGCCGGCTTGGCCAAGGTCACGGCGGCGAAAAAAGACGGATCATGGAACAAACTGGACAGGATCGACGTCAACCTCGAAACGCCGGCCGATCTCGAATCGGCCCTGAAGAAACGCCCCGAAGCCAAGGCCAAGTGGGACGCCCAGGCGGCCTCTCAGAAAAAAATGTATTCATGGTGGATCCTCCAGGCCAAACGCCCCGAGACACGCGCCCGCCGCCTCAAGGAGACAATCCGCCGCGTGCTCGCCGGCCGCAAAGCCGGGTACTGGTCTCCCCATAGGGGGATTTTCGATCCACGCCTCTATTGACGTTGATATTTCCCCCTCAAGGCGTTATGTTGAAAAGAGAGAGGAGGAGCGATGAGAGACCTGAAAGTCGAGGTCCTGGGCGTCAAGACGCGGTGCGGGGCCAAGCATAAGAAGGGCGATTATTTCTTCATCCGCGGCGGGGGGACGATCGAAATTCCCAAAGGGAAGAAGGTTTGTCTCTACGCCCTCAACAGCCTGTTCCCCTTCCTGGCGGCCAAGCAGAGGGAAGACGAGCTGCCGGCCGACGACTGGATCGCCGAAACCAAAGTTCTGGTCTGCCCCGACCCGGAGGGCGTTTCGTTCAAGATCACGGCGCTCTGATCCGCTTTCGGACGCCGGCCTCAATTCTTGAGGCGCTTCTGTTCGTACATCTTGGCGTCGGCGGCCTGAAGGAGATCGTCGATCCCGACCGCCTCGCCGATCGGCCGGGACACCGTCCCGATGCTGAGTGAAATCCTGCGGGAGGTATCCAGCTTGTCGTTATGCTCCTTCAGCAAATGCTGCAAGCGCTCGGTCAGGATTTCAACCGAGGAATCCTGATCGAGGATGCCCAACACCGCGAACTCGTCTCCCCCAACCCGGGCGACGATATCTGTTTCACGGAACGCCTGGGTGAGAACGGCCGCCAGGTCGAGGAGGGCCTTGTCGCCCTCCGAATGCCCGAAGCGGTCGTTGTGGCTTTTCAGCCTGTCGAAATCGACATAAAGAGTGAACACCCGGGCGTTGATCCGGCGGCCCATCTTCAGGAGCTCGCCGCCGAACGTCTGAAATCCGCGGCGGTTGTAGAGCCCGGTCAACTCGTCCGTCACCGACAGGCGTTGAAGCTCCCCCATGAGCCGTTGGCGTTCGGCGATTTCCTCCTGAAGGCGGCGGTTCGCGGATTGGAGTTCCGCCGTCCGCTCCTCAACCATGGCCTTGAGGTGCCGGCGATTCTGCGCCTGCAGCCAGACTCGTCTCCCCACGGCCCCGGCCGCGAGGGCCAAAGCCGATAGGACGGCGAGCGCCTGGAACCAGAACCTCCTCCAGAAGGGCGGGGTGACGATGACGGCCAGAGCCGCGCCCTCCTCGTTCCAGAGGCCGTCGTTGTTTGACGCCCGAACCCTGAAGACATACCGCCCCGGGGGGAGATTGGTGTAGGTCGCCGAGCGGTTGCGGCCCACGTCGTGCCACTCTTTGTCGAAGCCCTCGAGAATGTAGGCATATCGGTTTTCTTCGGGCACGGCGTAGTGCAGGGCGGCGAATTCCAGGATGATCGTGTTTTCCTCGTGGGACAGCCTTACGGCGGGGGCTTGGGTGATCGACCGCTCTAGGATCGTCCGGCCGTCCGCATCCGGCCCGACGGCCACGGGACGATTGAAAATCTGCAGGCCGGTGAGGACCACGGGAGGAGGATAGGGATTGTCCTTGATCCGGCCCGGGAAAAAGGCGTTCAGGCCGTTGATGCCCCCGAAAAACATCTCGCCGCTCGGGCTCTTGAACTTCGCGTTCCCGTTGAATTCGGGGCTCTGAACGCCGCTCTGCAAGTGGAAGTTTTTGATTTTCCCCGTCGAAGGATCGAGCCGTGACAAACCCCGGTTGCTCGTCAGCCACAGGCAGCCGGCCTCGTCCTCGAGCACGGAATAGATTTGATTGTTGGGCAATCCGTCGTTCTCGGAAATAGTCAGAAACTTGCCTTTCTCCCTGTCTTGGGGCGCCAGCCGGCACAGTCCCGCTCCCCTCGTCCCGACCCAGATATTGCCCGCCCGGTCTTCCATGACCGACAAAACGCTGTTGTCGCTCAGGCTGGTCGGATCCGCAGGATTGTGCCGATAGTGGACGCAGCGGCCCGTGGCCGGGTCAAGACGCGAAACTCCTCCTCCCCAGGTCGCGACCCAGAGAAATCCTTCGCGGTCTTCGCAGAGCGAATAGGTCCGATTCACGCTCAGGCTGGACTCATCGTTCGGATCATGGACATAGCGGACGAACCGGCCCGTGGCGCGGTCGAAGCGGTTCACTCCGCCTCCCAGCGTGGCCACCCAAATCGATCCGTCCCGGCCCTCGAGAAGATACCGCACCTCGTTCGAGCTCAAACTGCCCGAATCGTCCGGATCGTACCGGTAGTGTCGGAATGTCTTCGCCCCGGGGTCAAGACGGTCGATGCCCATCCCTTCCGTCCCGACCCAAACCGAGCCCCGCCGGTCCTTGATAACGGACCGGACGATGTCCTGACTCAATCCTCCCGGCCGACGAGGATCGCTTTCGTAATTGAAACGGAAACCCGTCCGGCGGTTGAAAAGGTGCAAACCCGCCGCGGTTCCGATCCACAGCGTTCCGTCTCCGTTCTCCATAATGGACCAGATCTGGTTTCGGCTTCTCCGATTGGGAATCTCCGACCTGTCTCGCAAGTGCTCGAAGGGAACGGAAACGCGGTCCAGGCGGCTCAGCCCGCCGCCCTGAGTTCCCACCCAGAGTCCGCCGCTTCCGTCCAGGCCCAGAGACAGGACGTCGTCATCGGCCAAACTGGCGACGTCGGCAATGTCGTTTTTGAAATGAACAAAACGTCCCGAATCCCCGTCCCAGCGCTCAAGCCCTCCGTGCGTCCCGATCCAGATGTCATCGTTTTGGTCCTTGATCAGGGAGGTGATGCGGTTGTGGATCAGGCTTTCGGGGCGGCTCGGATCGTTCCGAAAAACCTCGCTCCGGCCGGTCCGCGGGTCAAAACGCACAAGCCCGTCGTCCGTCCCCACCCAAAGGAGGCCGTCATCCTCAAGGACCGCCCGGACGCTCGCTCCGTCGAGATGGCGGACGGCGCGGCCGCCGGCCGGATCGAAGCGATTCAGGCCGGCGTCCTGTGTGCCGACCCAAAAATTTCCCTTCGGGCTTTCATAGATTACGGAAATCGAGTTCCCGCTCAGACTGGCCGGGTCCTCGGGCGCATTACGGAAAAGACTGAAGGTTTCTTTGTCCGGATCGAACCGGGCGAGTCCCTGAGAGGTCCCGACCCAAAGCCGGCCCTGTGAATCGGCCAGAAGAGAGGTGATGATCGGCCGCTCCCCCCTCGGCGGGCTTCCGGGAACGGGACGAAAATGCCGGAACGTCTCCGAGGCGGGATCGTACCGGTTCAGGTTTCCGTTGTCCGTTCCCGCCCACAAATACCCCCGGCCGTCCTCGGCCAGGGCGGTGACAAATCCGTTGCTCAACGTGGTGCGGTCGCCCGGCTTGGGATGGAACACCCGGAACGTGTAGCCGTCGAAGCGGTTCAATCCGTCCTGGGTCGCGAACCACATAAAGCCCTGTCGATCCTGCACGATGGCGTAAACCGAGTTCTGGGACAAGCCGTGATCGATGCTGTAGCGGCGAAAGAGCAGGTTCTCTTGGGCGAAGAGAGGAAGTCCTAAAAACGGAAGAAAAAAAGCAAGAAAATGAGCTGAAAATCTAAGGATTCCGCCGCAAAGCGCCCCCTGGCGCAGAAAAGCATACACCTCCTCCCTCCCGCGGCTCATTATGGCCCGAACAATAGCACCGGGCAATGCCCGATGGAGATGAAATCAAGGGTTAAAAAACTCACTCGCTCTTCTCACCCCTAGGGGTGAAGAGGGTGATAAGAGCGCGCCGCAGGCTCAAGAAGACCCGGCGTTTCGAATGAGGGATGGAGATTATCGGTTTCTTCGCCGGCTCATGAAGAGGGCGCGGAGGGCGAAGCCGGCCAATCCCGAGACGCCCGCGGCCGCCGCGGCGGCCAGGGCGGTTGCGGCGATAATGAGCCACGGAGAGCCGAGCCCCAGGAGGGCCGCCATGCGCCGGGCGATGAGCGCGCTCCCCGTAAGCTGAGAATAAACCGCCGCTCCCAGCCACAGCGCTCCGGCCGCGGCAGCGCCCGTCCGGGCCGCCCGCCAGACCGAGCGGCCGGCAGCCAGCCCGAAGACAAAGGGCACGGCCATGACCCACCACCAGAACGGGGTCAGGAGGTGAAGCGCGGCCATGGCGACGAAACAGGCGGCGACGGAGATCATCGGGCGCCTCGCAACACGGTCCAGGTCGTCTCCCCGTGGACCGCTTCATCGGGGAATTTCATGAAGATCAGCTCATAGGTCTTGCCCGCGACCCAGTCGGCCACGGCGTTGTCGTAGAAGCGCGAGCCGGGATTCCCCGACTGTCCGCCGGGAAGGATGCCCCAGGCCCGAACCTCCGGGCCGAGGGCCACGGTCATCCGCCAAGAGGGGCCGAAGTCTCCCCAGGCGGCGTTCAGGACGGCCGGGCCGCCCGAGGTTTCGAGTTTTTCGCTTCCGAAGCCCGGCAGCCTGATCAGGTGCCCGATCACCCTCCCTCGAGCCCGGCCCCAACGCCAGGCCTCACCGAACGGGCCGTGCCTCTCCGCCAGGCGGCGCAGGGCGGTCTGGAAGGCGGGAAGAACAAGGTCGTCGAACATTTCGATTACCGGCGTCGTTTTGTCGTCGAAATACGGCGCATCCGGCCGGTTGAGGACAAGGTCGATGAAAACATCGGACTTCGGCCGGACGAGCTTCAGCTCATCGCTTTCCGTCTCGTCGTCCCAGGTCCGCTCGTTGAGCGCCCGCCAGAAAGCGTCAAAAATCGTCGCCGCCTCAGAATCGGCGCCGTAACGGAAATCCCATCTCTCAAGCGCTTCGAGCGCTCTCCGCTCCCCGGCCGCAAGGGACGCCGCCCGCAGCGCCGCGAGAGCCCGCGGCAGGAGCATCCGGGCGCGCAGGCTGAGGGTGTCGTTCTGGAGAGCCGCCATGTCCTCGGGCGTGAGCCCGGCGCCCTCGGCCAGCACTTCGTTGATCCGCGCGCCCCTTTCGAACGATTCGAAATCCCATCCGAGGTCGTGGGGGTAGGTTTCATCCGTCGGGTTCTGATTGGCCGAGCTGACGAACCCCCTCTCGGGATTCCGGACGTGAGGGTTCTGCTCCCAGGGGATCCAGCCCGCCCAATCGTCTCCCGGCAAGGATCCGTCGAGGAGGAAGCGTCCGTGTCCGGGGGGCCGGAGCGGAAAGCGGCCGTTCGACCACATGGCGATGTCGCCCCCGGCGTCGGCATAGACGAAATTGTGCGCCGGGCAGGCGAAGTGTCTCAGGGCCTCGAGATAATCCTCGTATCCGGCGGCGCGGTTGAGAAGGATGATGGTTTTGAGCTCCAGCGAGGGCT
>JAFGAV010000042.1 GCA_016933515.1 Candidatus Aminicenantota bacterium | reverse complement strand
CGGACCGCCCATCCCGCTTCTGGCGCTCCCAGAGCAGTTGCTCCACGAACCGGCTTCGCTCTTTTTCCGCGTTCTCCACAAAAAACACCCGCGCCCTCCGCGCCCGCCCGAGCAGAGCATGGAGAAAATAGGACATCCGCCCCTCCTGGTCCTCGTAGGTGGGAAGACCAAGCAACCGGCGGGCGGCATGGGGCAGGAGCGAATCCTCCTTGGAGAAGGCGGGGATGATCTCCTCATTCACGTCCAGGAGCGAGACATCCTTCAGGGGAAGGCCGCGCGCCTCCCAAAAGCCCAGGACCTGAAGGCCGCGCAGAGGCGTCCCCGGGAAAGGCACCGTTCCCGACTGGACGACCTTGCGGAAGAGCTGGACATAGCCGGTCATGTCCTCGAAGACCGCGGTCCGGAAGCGCGAGCGGCGCAACCGGTCGAGTTGGCGGAAGGCCGCCTCGGCAAAAGGGTGAAAAAAATGATGCCGGCTCGCCGTGCCGTGCGCGGAGACCGTCCCCAAAACCCCGATCAGTTTTTCGGCGAAATCCTCCACGTCTCGGATGTCATGGAACAGGCGGATCGTCCGGTCGTGAACGGAGCGGAGATGCTCCAAAAAGAGAGCGACTTCGGGCGCCTCGTCCAGGGTCAGCGTCCTCTCCTGGATCGCCGCCCGGACGCCTTCATCCCTCTCCAACTCCTCCAAATCCCAGAACGTCTTCATCCGGCGCCGGGTCATGGCGTCCTGGACGGAGTGGAACAGGACGCGCGTCAGGTCGGTTCTTCTCTCCGGTCCGGGGAAATGGAGGTTCTTGACGTACGGATGAAGGACGAAACGGAGGTAATGCGGCGCATAGATCCGGCCGGCTTCGTCGCGGGTCTGGACGAGCTCCAGGAGCTTGTCGAAAAAGCTGTAGAGAGGAGTGCGGGCCAGGGGGTAGCCCAGGGAGATGTTGAAATTTTCCTCGGGCAGCGCCGAAAGAGTCTGCTGATAGAGGGGGAAGAGCGTGTCGGCGGCGCAGAGGATGACGGCCTGGCTCTCCCCCAAGCGCGAGGGGTTCTGAAGGTTCGGACCGAGAACCCTGTTCAGGGCAAAAACCTGGCCGTGCGTGTCCGGGCACTTGGTGAATTCGATGTCCGGGCCCGCCTCCTCCCTGCCTTTCGGATCCGACGGCGACCAGGCCGAGGGGATGTCCAGCAGCTCCAGCGCCCGCTCCCAGCCGCGAGCCCGGTTGAGGAACAGCCTGCCCAAACCCCATCCCAAGATGCGGCGCAAAAGCTCACGCTCCAACTTGGCCAGGGCGTAAACCCCGGCAAAGCGGATGACGTCCACGCCCGAGAGATGTTCTGGCCGCAGCCCCTCGACGACGGCCTTGAGACGCGAGGCCGGCGAGGAGAGGCCCAGGCGCTCCAGGCGGCCGTAGAACCTTTCGTAAAAATCGGCCAGGGACTGGAGACGGCTTAGAGATTCGCGGGGCACCGTCTCGCCCGGCAGGTTCTCGACCCCCCGCAGCTTGTCCGGCCCCGCGCCGGCCAGGCCGACGTCCTCGAGGTCGTTGAACAGCTTGAGACCGAGGGGAAAGAAGGCGTCCGGGGAGAGGAATCCGGGACAGCCCAAGCGGGTCGGCATTTCCCGGTGAATATCGAAAAGAAGGGAGACGGCGTCCAAGGGATCGATGAGACCGCCGGTCAGGCCCAGGCGGTCCTCATAGAGCCGGCTGACGAATCCGTCCAGGGACTCGATGACGGGCGGAATGAACGCCGACGTCCGCCCCGCGGCCAGGGCCTTGCGCAAGTAATGTCCCGGGCGTCTTTCCGGAAACACGATCCATTGCCCTCGGTAATCTCCTGCGTGGGATCGCAGCTCGGAGGCCAAAGCGGCGATGAGGTCCGTCCCGGGGGGAAGAAGGACAACACTCATTCGAGCTCCTCCCAGGTTCCCCGGTCGAGATAAGCCAGGACGCCGCGAACCGGGCGGTTCGGAAAAACCTCCGAAGCGAGACTCAAGTACAGGCGCATTTGGGCCCGGTCTTCCTCCTCGCGGATCCGTCCGGCTTCCGTGCCGCCGGAAGAACCGGTCTTGTAATCCAGGACGGTCACTCCCTCGGGGTCGACGACCACCCGGTCCAGCCGGAACAGCCCTCCCCGGCGGTCGCAGACCTGAAGCTCGTTGAAAACCTCCCTTCCCGTCCGGCGCTCGAAATAAGCCCTTAAGGGGGACTCCCGGAAAAATCCGATAAGGACCCGTTCGGCGTCGGCGGCCCACAGGGTTCCGGCTTCACCCTTCGCCCGGATGGTCCGCCTGATCCGGCCTTCCCAGTCCCGGCCGAGAAAATCGACGCCGGCCAGGAGGTCGTGGAAGAAAATCCCGCGGCGGACGCCCTCGAAATCGAGCTCGGAACGGGTGTCGGGAGGAGCTTCATGTTCGACCCGGAAGCGCAGGGTCAAATCCGCGCCGGTCCGGGGTTCCGGCCGCGGGGGCCGCGGAAGGGCCCGGCCCAGAGAAGCCGGCAGGCTGCCGTCCAGGAGGTTGAAGGGATAATCGTTCTTCCGGACCGGGCTGCGAACGCAGATGATGTGCAGTTCGTCGATGGCCCGAGTCAGGGCCACGTACAGGGTGTTCATCCGGTCCACGTCGTGACGGTCGCGTTCCTCGGTGTAGACCGCGGCGAAGTCTTCATCCGTTTCGGCCGCAGATTTGGCGAGTTTGAGGACCCGGACGGTCTCTCCCCGCGCGTCGAGAAAAAATTCCGGCGGCATGAATTTCTGGCCGTATTGCAGCAGGATGACGACGGGAAATTCCAGGCCCTTGGCCTTGTGGATGCTCATCACCCGGACGGCGTCGATGTTGAGGGGGACTTCGATGTTCCAGGCGGGGTCCGGCCTGTCCTGACGGGAGGTCATTTCCAGGAACTCGCCCAGGTCGTTCTTGCCCGCCGCCTCAAAGTCCTTGACCGACTCCAGGAGTTTGACCAGCGTCGCTTCCTCCTCGGGAAAAAGCCTGAAGACGTCGAAGAGGCCGTAAATCAGGGAGGCCAAGTCATAGAGGGGATAATATCCCACCAGCCGGAACAGCCTCTCGAAGTAGTCTTCCCACAGCCCGGGATAGCGCCGGCGGAAGGCGATGTACAGGGGGCTTTTCGCCCGGCGCCGGCATTCGAAAAGGAATCCGTGCCAGGCGGCGCCGGACACCGGGCGCCCGTCGCTCTCCATTTTCCTGGCCAGGATGCTCCCCAGAAGGAATTCCGCGAAGGCCAGATCGTCGGGCGGGGAATCGAGAAAGGTCAAGAGCGCCAGAATCTCGCGGGTGATGGCCCGCGTCCGGATGTCCAGGCTGCTGAAAGGGATGAAGGGGACGGGCGGCTCCGCCTCGCTCAGCCAGGAGGAGATTTCGACCACGGAATCGTTCTTGTAGGTCAGGACGGCGATGTCCGAAAAAGAATATCCCCGCCGGCGCAGGTCTGCGACCCTGTCCAAGAAGACGGACTTCTCGGGGAGATCGTCCCCGGCCTCCGGCGGGTCCTCTTCGGAGTCCCTGCGGTCATTTTCCCGGTCCAGGAGAGTCAAGGTGACATGCCCTTTTCCGCTGTTTTTTCCGACGACCTCCTGATGGAAATCGGTCAGCCCGCTAAGGGATCCCTTGCGCTCGAGCCCGTCAAGTTTCGGGTCCGACGTCAACTTGTTCAGGAAAACCTCCTTGACGAAGGACAGAATCCGCTCGCCGCTCCGGTAGTTCGTCCCAAGCTCCTTGACGGTTGTCCCGACGGAATCGAATCCCTCCTGCCCCTTTTCCAGCCTTCTCATGATCTGGTAATCGGCCTCGCGGAATCCGTAGATGGCCTGCTTGGTGTCTCCCACGACGAGCAGACTGCCCCGTTCGGCCAGGGAGTTCTCGATGAGGGGACGCAGGTTGGCCCACTGAATGGGCGACGTGTCCTGGAACTCGTCGATCAGGTAATGACAGACTCTGTCTCCCAGACGGAAGTAAATGTCGGGGACGATGCCCTCTTCGATGTAGGACGAAAGCCGTTTGGGGATGTCCTCGATGAAGACGACTTCCCTCCGTCGCTTGACCGCTTCCAGGGTGTCGGCGAATGCGGCCAGGGCCAAGAGGTAGGGCCGGAAAAACTGCCGGGCGTGGAGGGATTGATATTCCAGGCCGAGGGCTTCCATTTCGCGCCAGGTTCGTTCTATGTCCTCGGGGAGCATTCTCCCCGGGTCCGATTTCTTCCCGGACTTCCGGACGGGGCTGGTCTTGTAACTCGCCCCCAGGATGTCGTTGAACCTTCCCTCCCGTATGGCCTTTTCCTGCCGGAAAAAAGTTGAACGCAGGTTCGGCGCCAGGCCGGAGCTTTCGACCAGCCTCAGGATTTCCGCAGCCCGGTCGCGCAAGGCGGCCTCGACCTCGAGGCGCCGGGCCTCCAAATCCTCTGTTTCGGGCGCCTTGGTCTGGGCGTTCAGCCTGGCGTAGAGGCCGGTCATTTTCTCCAGGATGAGGGTGGTGGGGTCCCAGGCGAACGTTTCATCCGGTTTGCGGGAGGCGGAGATGAGCTCCGAGATTTTGAGAAACGTCTGTCCCTCGGGCGAGCGGGCGCTCACTTTCCGCAAAAAACGGGAGAAGGCGTATTCCAGCAGGCTGGAATTGTCGAGCACGACCTGAAAGTGGGGGGGCACGCCCAGGTCCAGGGCGGAAGCCTTGAAAACGGAAGTCATGAAACTGTCGATGGTCGTCACTTGGAAATCGGAGTAGCGCCCGAGAATGTCCTCCAGGAGTTCTCGGGCGCGCGAGGAGAGGGTCCGGGGGTCCAGGGAAACGAGGCTTAGGACCTGACCGGTCTTCTCCTCGTCCCCGAAGGCGAGATCCTTGAGCCACGACAGGATCCGGGATTTCATTTCCCGGACGGAATTCTTGGTGAAGGTGATGGCCAGGATATTGCTCAGGTCGTTGGGCGTCCTCCTCCCGACGTCTTCGGACAGGAGGAGCTGAAGGTACCACAGCGAGAGGGCGTGCGTTTTTCCGGCCCCGGCCGAAGCCTTGAGCAGGACGAAACGGGGAAAGCGGAGGTCAGCCTCCTTGGCCGGCGGCTGGGAGGGCCCGCCCTTACTTCTTCGGGTCGACAATGACGATCTCGTCCGGACGCATCAGCCACAGCTTGTCCCGCGCTTCGAGCTCCACGGCCCGGGGATCGGTCTCAAGCTCGCGTATTTCCCTCTCCAAGCGCCGCTTGTCCTCTTCCAGGCGCTGCTTTTCCATAAGGAGGGCCTGCTCGGCCCGGCGCGCCCGGCGGATCTCCAAAAATCCTTTCTTGCCGAAGAGCGACGTGATCAGGAAAACGACCACCAGCAGGGCCAGGCCGGCACCGAGCCAGCGCTTCCCGCCGCGGCCGTCCCGGCGGTTCTTCGACCCCTTGTCTTCGGAAGTCACGACAGCAGCTCCAGCCCGAGCTTGATCAGTCGGCTCATTTCCGATTTCGTCCCGGCCTCGGCGTAGCAGCGGATGAGCGGCTCTGTTCCGGACAGCCGCAGCAACAACCAGTCGTCATCCTCGAAATCCAGCTTCAGGCCCTCGATCCTCTCGACGTCGAGCACCGCCCGGCCGCCGAGTTTGCGGGGCGGATTTTTCATCAGCCGCCTCAGTTTCTTCTCTCTGTCCGGCGTCAGCCCTATGTTTTTCTGGCCGTCCATCTTTTTGCCGTAGCGGCGTTGCAGGTCCTCGATCAAACCGGACAGCGGCCGGTCCCGGGCGGCGATCATTTCCGCCACCAGCAACCCGGCGAAGATCCCGTCTTTTTCCGGAAGATGCCCCCGCAAGGCCAGGCAGGCGCTCTCCTCGCCGCCGAAAATGATTTTGTCCTGGAGAAAAAGATCGGCCAGATACTTGAATCCGACTTTCGTCTTGAACAGCGGAAGCTCGTAGGTCCGGGCGATTCGGTCCACGAGGTGCGTCGTGGCCACAGAGCGCGCCACGCCGCCCCGCCATCCTTTGTCGGAGACGACATAATCCAGAAGCAAAGCCAGAATGTGGTTCTGGTTGACCAGGATTCCCTTTTCGTCCAAGATGCCGAACCGGTCGCCGTCGGCGTCGGTGGCGACGCCCAGATGGCACGTTTTTTCTTGGATCAGTTTCTTGAGGTCACAGAGGTTTTCCATCTTGCAGCAAGGAGTGAATCCTCCGAAATACGGATCGAGATAGCCGTGGATCACTTCGACCGGAATGTGGTTGTCCTCCAAGATTCCGTCCAGATACTCGCGGCTCGCGCCGTAGAGCGGGTCCACGGCCACGCGCAGCTTCGCGCGTCTCACGAGAGCAAAGTCGATTTTGTCCTGAAGAAAAGCCAGGTAGTCGGGGCGAAAATCCACGCGCTCGATGAACTCCTCGCGCGGATAAGAAGGCGGCAAGGTGAAGGACGGCCCGAGACGCCTGATCTCGGCCTCGATCTCGTCGGTCTCGGCGGGCATGGCCGGCGCGCCCGTTTCGGTGTTGTACTTGAGACCGTTGTAATGGGGCGGATTGAACGAGGCGGTGAAGTTGATCCCTCCTTGCGTGCCGCGCCTGATGATCTGATAGGCCTGGGCCTGGGAGGGGGCGTCGCGCTCGGCCAGAAAGGCGTACAGGTCGTTTCGAGCCAGAACTTTGCAGGCTTCGAAAGCGAAACGGTCGGACAGGAATCGAGTGTCGTAATTGACCATGACCGAAATGCGGCCGTCGGAAAATTTTCTCCGGAGGTGATTGGCGATGGCCTGGACGACAAGGCGGACGTTGTGGAAGGTGAATTCCCTGCCCATCACCGCCCGCCAGCCCGACGTTCCGAACCTGATCATGGCTTCCCCGAAAACGTTAACACAAACCTTCGGAACAGGGCAATCTCATTTCTTTCTCTTGTTCCGACTCTCGACTTCTCCCGTCATGGGAACGAACCGAACGTCGAGCAACCGCCGGACGACGGGCCGCCCCCGTGTTTTCGTCACCAAAACCAGCACCTGCCGGCCGAAGGCCCCCTCCAGGGGCATGACGAGCCGCCCTCCGTCCCGAAGCTGGTCGAGAAGCGGCTCGGGCACCAGCTTGGCCGCGCTGGTGATCATCATGGCGTCGAAGGGCGCTTCCTCGGGCCAGCCGTGATAGCCGTCTCCGCATCGCACGCGGACCTCATACCCCAAGCGGCGCAAAAGGCGGTCCGCTTTTTCCGCCAGAGCGCAGTGAATCTCTATGGAATAAACCCGGTCCGTAAGACAGGCCAGGACGGCCGCCTGGTAGCCCGACCCGGTGCCGATTTCTAGGACTTTTTCCCCCGCCCGAAGAGACAGGCTCTGGGTCATGAACGCCACGATATACGGTTGGGAAATGGTCTGGCCCTCTTCGATGGGCAGAGGATGGTCGTCGTAAGCCCGGTCCCTGAAGACCGGATTGACGAAGAGATGGCGCGGCACCCGTCCCATGGCCCCCAGGACCCTCGCGTCGGTGATGTCCCGGCCGGCCAGCTGAAAAGCGACCATTCGGCGCCTTTCGAGGTCATAATCCTGGCCGCCGAGCAGGCTAGCCTCCCCTCCCCAGATCAACAGGAACAGGATCCCGAAGGCTTTTTTTGACTGTCCGGACATCGCTTCTCCGTCCCTCGCCTTATCTTTATTTTTATCAAAGGTTTGAAAAAAATCAAGGTCTCTCCGCCCGCAGGGTGATTTTGGGCCCCGCCCCCGGCCCGGGAGCCTCACCCCTATAGGTGAGGATACAAAATAAAAAATCACCCTAGGATTCATCGCCTTAGGTGATTGTCGGCTCGGAGCCCGCAAGTATAATGAGGCCAATCGCGGTGTTGATATGTCGGAAAACAAGAACGAAGACTTCCCCTCCGTGGCTTATGCCGAGCGCGGGGGAAAGGCCGTTTATCCCGGATCGTTCGACCCCATCACCAACGGCCATGTGGACATCATCACCCGGGGACTCAAGATCTTCGGCCGCATCCTCGTCGCCGTCCTCGAAAATCCGGTAAAGACGCCGTTGTTCTCCGCGGAGGAACGCACGGCCATGATCAAAGAGATCTTTTCCGCGGAGCCGCAAGTCGAAGTCATGTCCTTCGCGGGGCTTCTCGTGGATTTCGCCAGAAATCACGACGCCCGGGTCGTCATTCGAGGCCTGCGGGCCGTGTCCGATTTTGAATACGAGTTTCAGATGGCGCTCATGAATCACAAGCTCAATCCGGACCTGGAGACGTTCTTCATGATGCCCAGCATCCGCTACACGTTTCTGAGCTCGAACATGGTCAAGGAGGTGCACTGGCTGGGAGGATGCGTCCGGGATCTCGTCCCTCCCATCGTCGAAGCGGGGCTCGATGAGAAAAAACGTCGGGCCGAGAGGTCTATATCTTAAGACCGGAGTGAAGAGAATGTTCGGAGTGGGCAAAAGCAAAAACATCGTCGCCGTGGATATCGGATCCTACGCCATCAAGGCCGTCGAACTCGACATAAAGAAAAAAGGAGAAACCCTCCACTTTCAGGTCGCCCGGGTCGGGTATGAAACCCTTCCGCGGGACGCCATCGTCGAGGGAACGATCATCGACGGCACATCCGTGTCCGACGCGCTGAGATCCGCCCTGAACGCGGGGAAAATCACGAGCAAAAACGTCCTCATCTCTCTTTCGGGCAGCTCGGTCATCGTAAAAAAAATCGCCCTACCGCAGATGAAACCCGAGGAGATGGCCGAATCCATCCTCTGGGAGGCCAAGCACAACATCCCCTACCCCTTTGAGGAAACAAGCGTCGACTATGCCATCCTCAACCCCAACCCCTCCTCGCCCGAAGACAACCTGGACATCCTGCTCGTCGCGGTCAAGAAGGAAAAAATCACCGCCTACAGCAACGTGGTCTATCAGGCCCAGAAAAACCTCGTGGCCGTGGACGTAGACGGGTTCGGGCTTCTCAATTGCTACGAGATCAATTACCCCGAGCTCTTTCCGGAAAAAAATGTGGCCTTGGTCAATCTCGGGGCCCACGTGACCAACATCGTCGTCGTCGATCGCGGAATCCCCCAGGTTTTCCGCGACCTGGATCTCGGAGGATTTTTCTTCACCGAGAACCTGAGCAAGGAAATGGACATCAGTTTCGAAGAAGCCGAAAAGTTGATGCAGGGCGCGCCGGCCGGAAGCCACAATCCCGAACAGCTCGACGACATCCTGGAGCGGAACATCGGCGACATGCTCGTCGAAGTCGACAAAACGCTCTCTCTCCACACCACGGAGAGCGCCCGGGGGAAAAAAATCGATTTTATCTTTCTCAGCGGAGGCCTGGCCGGACTGAAGAGGATGACCGGCGCTTTTGAGCGGACGTTTCAGACGCCCACGCGGCTGCTCGACCCCTTCCGGCACATTCACTACAACGAAAGCCGCCTCAATCCCGCCTATTACCAGAAGATTCCTCTCGTCTTCGCCGTGGCCGCCGGCCTCGCCACTCGGACCATGGACAAATAACATGATACGCATCAACCTTTTCAAGCCCGAGAAAAAAGACATCATCATCACTCCGGCCCTGGAGATGCCCGGCCAGGCACCCGACGTCGAGAAGCCGCGGCGATCCTCCACTCCGTCGCTCATCATGCTCCTGGCGGTGGTGGCCGTCGCCGCGGCGGCCCTGACCCAGCAGCAGGCCACATCCAGGGAAAGACGGCTCCTGCGCGTCGCCGAGGACGACAAACGCAAGCTGACCGCCGTCCTCGCCAAGCTCGAAGAGCTGGAAGCGCGGAAATCGATCGTGGAGAAAAAGATCGGCCTCATCAACGAACTCAAATCCCAGAGAGAAATCGCCGTCCGGATCATGGACGTCCTGAGCACAACCCTTCCCGACTGGGTTTGGCTCACCGAGGTCAACTACGAAAATCAGCTTCTGAAACTGAAAGGCCGCGCCATTTCCAACACCATGATCGCCGAATACATCGCCAAACTGGAGCAAAGCGGTTTATTCGGCGCGGTGAATCTGGTCGAAATCGCCCAAAAGACCCAGCGCAACGAGGCGTTTCTGGAGTTCAGCCTCACCGCCGCTTACGGGGTCCCGGCGGCCCCTGCGCCCGCCAAGCCCCCGTCGCCCGCCCCGCGGAGGTCGACATGAAACAACAGAATTTGGCCGTCACCATCGCCGTCACCGTCATTTTGTGCGGCGTGTTTTTCTTCGCCTATTACCGCCCCAAGGCCGTCCAGCTCTCGGCCCTCAAAGATCAGCGGGAAGCCGTGGAGACGGAAGTGGCCAAGCTCCGCCAGAAAAAGCGGGATATGGACAAAATCGAGAATGAACTGAAATCGCTCCAAATCACGCTCAAAAGCCTGGAAACCATCATCCCCGATAAGCGCGAAATCAGCGACATCCTCAACCAGTTCCAAAATTTGGCCTACTCCAGCAGATTGAACATCACCAAGTTCACGCCTCGCGGGGAGGCGCCCCGGGAATTTTACGCCGAATGGCCCATTCCCATCGAGATCACGGGCAACTACAACAATTTGGGGATCTTTTTCGACCGTTTGAGCCGGTTCCCGAGGCTGTTCACCATCGAAAGATTCGTCATCAAAGCCCTGTCCCGGCAGACGGACCTTTCCACGATCTCCGCCAGCTTCACCTCAAAAACCTACATCTTTCTTGAAACGGAGGCGGCCGCCGCCGCAGCCCAGGCGAAAAAACCGGCCGCCAGGACCGCGGCCAAGCCCGCCGCCAAAACCTCAAGAAAAAGCGATCTGGAAGGGACTTGACATGAATCAGCCAACGAGATTGCGGGTCCTGTGGCTTTGTCTCTTTCTCGGCGGGGCCTGGCTCGGGATGAGCGGCCAGGAGCAGGAGAGGAAACCGGCGGCCGAGATCCTGAGCGCCCCGCCGACCCTCGAAACCGGCCCCGTCCTGTACACATCGAGCGGAAGGCGCGACCCGTTCAAGGACCTTCTGGCCGGAACGGAACTTGCGGACAAGTCCAGCACGGTCAAAGGACGCCAGGTGTCCATCGACGACTTGATCCTGATCGGCATCGTCCGGGCCAGAGAAAAACTCTATGCCCTGGTCACCACCGGCCCCCAGGGCTTTCCCCACAGGATTCAGGCGGGCGACAAATTCGCCGACGGCTACGTCATTTCCGTGGGCGAGTCGAGCGTCACGTTCCGAAAAACGTCGGATCGGGGCGTCAGCCTGCCGCGGCCCCGGGATGTGATCAAGGAAATCTCCCAGGAGGAGCCCTAAGATGAAAAGGAAAAAATGGTTTCAGGCCCTGCCGTTGATGTGCAGCATTCTCTTCCTGGCTGGCTACGCCCAGAACACCGGCTCGCCGGTCATGATACAGAATGTCCTCGTCCAGCCGAGCCCGGTGTGCCCCAAGGTCATCCTCCAGACCGACGGCGAGCTCACGATCACCAACGCCGCCTATTCCCTCACCCTGCCCCGCACGCTCGTCCTCGACCTGGGAAAGGCCAGCATCCCTTCCGATCTCGCGGTCTCCACGGAGGGAGAGCCTCTGTTCGAGGAAATCAAGTTCGTTCCTAACGGGGAAGGGCTTCTCCGGCTTTTTCTGAGTTTGAAAGAGCAAGCGTTTTTCCGTCTGTCCACAGAGGAGGGGCAAGCGGTTCTGGAACTGAACAAAATTCTCGACCCCCAGACAGCGGACGTTTTCGATCCTTCCTTCCGCCAACAGCTGTCCCAAAGAAAGATCGTCACCTCGAATTTGGGAGCGGTCAACGTCGTCCGGGATCACGGCAACGTTCGGGTGCAGGCCGCGGTGGAGAACCGCACTCCGTGCCACGTCTTCGCCCTCAGCAACCCCCTGAGGCTGGTGGTCGATCTTTTCGACACCGTTTTCAATCGGCCGACCTCCTCTTTTTCGGTCGGAGAGGCCGGCGTGTCGAAGTTCAAAGTGGGCCAGTTCCAGAATCAAAATCCCTACACCATCACCCGGATGGTTTTCGACATCGATGAACCCGGCGGGTACCGCCTCGACTTCGGAGAGCACCTTCTGAGCCTGTCCTTTTTCGGGTCGGAGGAGAATTTCCAGCCCGCATCCGTCTCCACGCCCGCGCCGGAGCCCGCACCGAAGGCCCGAACAAAAACGGAGCCGGAGCCGGCGGCCGAGCCGCCCGCCCAGGAGCCCGCCGAGGAAAAACCCAAGGCGGAGCCCCGAACGGAGACTCAACCCGCCGTCAAGCCGGCCGAAACGCCTTACAGAGCCCAAGTGCTGGGAGGCGAGGAAACGCCCTTCAGCGGTGAAGTCCTGAGCGTCAAAGTCAAGGACCAGGACCTGAGAGACATCATCCTCTACTTGGGCGAATTCGCCGGTCTGAACGTCATCTTCGACCCCGATGTGCGCGGCCGCGTCACCTGCAATTTCGAATACGTCCCCTGGGATCAGATCCTGGACGCCATCCTCAGGACCAACAAAATGGGAAAGGTGCTTGAGGGCAACGTCCTGCGCATCGCTCCCATCGCGGTCCTGACGCGGGAAACGGAAGATGAAAACAAAATGCGGGAAAGCCGGGAGCTGAGCGGCCCCCTGATCACCAAAACGTTCACCCTCTCCTATTCCAAGGCCCGCGACGCGGAACGGCTCCTGCAACAGAAGAAATCCGGCCGGGGGAAGATCGACGTCGACGAGCGGACGAACACCCTGATCGTTACCGAAGTGCGCAACCGGATGGAACTTCTGGAAAAGCTCATCAACCTTATGGACACGCCCACGCCTCAAGTCTCCATCGAGGCGCGAATCGTCGAGGCCACATCGAATTTCATCCGCAACCTCGGTTTCCAGTGGGGCTTCATGGGCCAGGCCGACGCCTATTACGGCAACCAGACCAATCTGGAATTTCCCAACAAGATCGGATTGAACGGCGCCCTGATTCCCCAGGGTCAGGTGACCCGGGGATTGGGCGGTCCGTTGGGCGGATATGCCATCAACCTTCCCGCGCCGACCTTCACTTCGGCGTTGGGCCTGTCCCTGGCGAACGTGCTGGACACGTTCCGTCTGGACGCCACGCTCTCGGCCATGGAAACGAGCGGCCAGGGCCGCATCATCTCCTGCCCGAAGGTGACCGCCCAGAACAACAGGGAAGCGGAAATCATCCAGGGACGCCAGATTCCCATCCAAACCATGACCAATTTCACGGTCACGACCCGGTACGTCAACGCCGCCTTGGAGCTTAGGGCCACGCCTCAGATCACGGCCGAAGGCACGATCATCATGAACATCGACATTCAGAACAACGCCGCCGACTTCTCCAACCAGGTCAACGGCATTCCGTCCATCACCCGGCAGAGCGCCTCGACCACGGTCATGATTCCCGACGGCGGGACGACGGTGATCGGCGGCATATACCGGACCGAAGACACGACGACCCTCGAACGCGTCCCCCTGCTCCACAAAATTCCCCTCTTGGGCAACCTGTTCAAATCCTCGGCCCGGACGCGGCAAAACCGAGAGCTTCTGATTTTTATAACACCCCGCATCATCCGCCAAGGAGGACAGCCATGAAAAAAGAGGGCTTGATCCTCAAGGGCCTCGCCGGTCTGGCGGCCGCCCTGCTTCTCGTTTCCTGCAACGCCTTGGTCAGGGAGAGCCAGTCCGGAACGCTGTTGCTCGTCGACTCGATCACGGGCACCAATCTGGAGGGGGAGGAGTCCGATTACCTTCAGTCCGACGTCTTGTTCCAGGACCCCTCCACGGGCAGCGAGAGCATCTTCGCCGACAGCGCCGTGGTCACTTTTCGCGCCGAATTGCTCGATCCCAATTCCAGCATGGGCCCGTCGGTCTACAACGACATCCAGGTTACGCGCTACGTGGTCACCTTTTCCCTGCCGGACGGAAGCAACGCCGAAGGCCAAGACGTCCCTTATGCCTTTGAGGGGAGCATGGCGGCCTTTGTCCGGGTCGGCAGCACGCGCGACGTGAGTTTCATCATCGTCCGGGAAGTGGCGAAGCTCGAGCCCCCGCTGGTGTCTCTCGCCGACGGCGGCGACGTTCTGGAGGCAATCGCCACGGTGGATTTCTACGGCAAGGATATGGCGGGCAAGACCGTAAAAGCCTCCGGCAAACTGACCATATTTTTCGCCAACTACGCCAACAATTGAGTGGGAGGTGGCTGATGCTTAGAATACGCCCTGTTTTCGTTTTCCCCATCGCCGTTCTGTTCCTTCTGGCCGCGGCCTCCTGCAAGCGATCGGCCGTCGAGGAGCCGAATCCCTTCGGCCCCGCCTCCTTTTTTATGACTTTTGAAGTCTCCGCCTCGCCGAACGTCGTCTACACCTCCGATGTCCGGCAACCGGTCGAGATCCGAGCGCTGGTCAAATACGGCGGGCAGCCGGCCGCAGACCAGCTCGTGGTTTTCACCGTTCTCGACGGACCGGGAGAATTCGACGATTACACCCGCCGCACGGCAGCGATCACGAATCAGAACGGCTACGCCGTCGTCACCTATCTCAGCCCGCTCAAATCGGAAATCGACGGCGATCAAACCGTCATATTCTACATCCATCCCCAGACTTCATCGCCGTATTTCGCGTGGAAAACCATCGAAATCCGCCTGTTGAAAGGCTGACCGACCTCTCAGGGCTGGAGGTGTACGGACCGGACCGACCGGGCCCGCCGCAGGGCTGAATCCAGGATGCCCGCCAGGGTGTCCCTGCGGCCGGACCGGAGCATGACCACAAGGCGTTCCCGCCCTTTTCGTCTCGATCCCAAAGCGCGGGAGGGGCCCTGAACCTCCACTTCTCCCCCGGCTTGCCGGACCCGATCACGGAAATCCCTGGCCTGACGAGCCAGGAGACGGATGTCGCGGCCCTCGAAGATCACTTCAGCCATGTGCGAGAAAGGAGGATAGCTCATCAACCTCCGAAACTCGATCTCCGTTCTGTAAAACAGATCGAAATCATCGCGCGCCGCGGCGGTCAGGGCATGGTGGTCGGGCACGACGGTCTGCACGACGACTTCGCTTCCCGGGCTCCGGGCGAAACGGATCATGCGGCACAGAGAATGGTAGGTCCGCTCGCCGCTCCGGTAGTCGGGGATGCTCAGGAACGACTCCGGACTCAGAATGCCGACCAGGGAGGCCGATGGAGCGTCTCGCCTCGAGGCCAGGAGCTGCGTGCCGATCAGGAGATCGATGCGGCCTCGATCAAAACGGTCCAGAACCCGCGCTTGCGCCTCCTCGCCCCGGAGCGCATCCGAATCGAACGCGGCGATCCTCAAGCGCGGAAACAGCCGTTGGATCTCCTCCCGAACGGCTTCCACGCCGGGATCCCGCCCCAGCCGGAGCGGACCGCCGCAATACGGACACGCGTTCGGCACCGGCCGGACCGCCGAACAATACCGGCAGACCAAGGAATTCTTCCGCTTCAGAAGAAAAAGAGGGATGTCGCACCGGTCGCACCTGGGGATCCTGCCGCAACGGGCGCAGATCACCGAGGCGGCGAAACCGCGGCGGTTGAGAAAAACAATCATCCGTCCGCCCCGGCGGACATGGGTCCTGACGGATTCGACAAGCTCCCGGGAAAGATAACTGCGCTCCCGGCGGGCATCCACGATCCTCACAACCGCGGAAGCCGGTTCCGACCCCAGGCGGACGACGCGGCCGCAGGTCTCCGCTTCATAGAAGCTTTCCACGGAGGGATGCGCCGAGCCGAACACGACGGACGCGCCCATGACGCGGCCGAGGAGCGAAGCGGCGCGCCGGGCGTCATAAGAAGGGCTCTCGGACTGATGGAAGGAATCGTCCTCTTCCTCCTCCACAATGACGAGCCTCAGGCCGGGAAGGGGGACGAACAGAGCGGACCGGGGGCCGGTCACGACGCGTGCCCGGCCGGTCCGTATCCGCATCCACTGTTCTTCTCTCTGCCGTTCCGTCAGCCGGCTGTGAAGGACGGCCGCCGCCCCGGCGCGGAGGCTTTCATAGGTTCTCGCCCGAGCCGCCGCCTGGGAAATTTCAGGGACGAGGAACAGGACCCGGCCCGAGACCTTCCAGACGGCCCGGATGAGCGCCTCATAGACGGCGTTCCTTCTCCCCTCACCTCCGAAAAGATAGAACAGGCCGGAGCGCCCGAAACGGCCGGGACGGAGAATCGCGTTGAATACATCCTCCAGGCCGGTTGGGGGGGGGAAATCCAAAGCCAGCTGCTGTTCGCCGTCGGAAGAAGAGGACGGGCGGGTCCGCCTCCTGCGCTTCGTCGTTCCGGGTTCGACCTCTTCCACCCAGCCTTTGGTTCTCATGCGCGCGAGGACGGCGGAAACACGCGCGCCCAGCTTGGTCTTGAGGAAACGGGCGCTGCTGCCGCCGGTTCCCATAAAGTCGGCCAGCCGTTTTTCCTCATCGGACAAGCGGCCCTCGCTTCCGGCGGACGATCCTTCGTCCGTCAACCGGAACCGGGAACGGGCTCGGGGCGAAAAAGACGGAGGAGCGGACGCCGCCAGGAACTCCCCCCAGGAAGACGCGTACCTCCGCCCGAGAAGCCTGGTGAACGCCAGAAAGCGGGGGGAGAAAACGGCGGCGTCATCCAGGACGGTCTGGATGTCTCTGATCTCTCCGGCCGATTCCGGAGGCGCGCTTCTCAGGTGAACGATGAAACCGGTGAGAATCCTCGATCCGAAGGGCGCCGAAACCCGGGCCCCCACCCGGGCCCGGCTCTCGTCCTCGGCGCGGAGACGATAGGTAAACGAACGCGTCAACGGCAAAGGGAAGGCGACTTCGGCATACCGGCTCATTTCTTGTCCAGGAAAGCCATCACCTGCCTCATGTCCTGCCAGACATCCCTTTTGAAGCGCTCATTGCGAAGCAAAAAGGCGGGGTGATAGGTGGGCATGACCTGGATGCCGTTGAAATCGAAAAACCGGCCGTGGACCACGGTGATGGCCGTCTCCCGGCCATAGAAAAAATTCGTCGCCGGCTTCCCGAGGGTGACGATGACTTCGGGCCGAATGATCTCGACCTGCCGAAGGAGGTAAGGCGAGCACGCCCGGACCTCATCGGGCAACGGATCGCGGTTGTTCGGCGGACGGCACTTGAGAATGTTGGCGATGAACACCTCTTGCCGATCGAATCCCATGGCGGCGATGATCCGGTCCAGAAGTTTCCCCGCCCTCCCGATGAAAGGAATGCCGCGGAGGTCTTCGTCCGCGCCGGGCGCTTCGCCGACGAACATCAGCCTGGCCGACGGATTTCCCTCTCCGGCGACGGACCGGTTGCGGACGTCGGCCAGGGCGCATTTCCGGCAGGCTGAGATTTCGGCGGCCAAGGCTTCGAGTTCGGCCGCGTTCCCGGAGGCGGAAGAAATGCGCGGGCCCGCTCCCGCCGCGTCCGCTGACGAAGCGGGCCCGGGCCGGACGAGGAAGTCCGCCCCGATCTCTTCGAAAAAGCGGATTCTTTCTTCCGCCGGGCCGAGAAGCCCCTTAGCCGCGTCGTCCAATAAGGACCTCCAACCGGTCGATCACGAGGCGGCTCAGCTCCACCTTGGACGCGCGACCGGTCCGCGTCGCGTCCCCCTCGGGTTCGACGAGGACGAGCTCGTTGTCCTCGGATTCGAATCCGATCCCCGACTGGGAGACGTCATTGGCCGCCACGAGGTCGCAGTTTTTTTCCCGGAGCTTGCGCCGGGCTCCGTCTTCCACGTTTCCCGTCTCAGCGGCGAAACCCACGAGCACCTGGCGGGTTTTCAGGCGGCCGAGCTCGGACAGAATGTCCGGATTCCGCACCAGGCGGACGGTCTCGGGCAGCTCTTCCTTGCGGGCTTTTTCCCGTCTCGTCTCGGAAAAACGAAAATCAGAAACGGCGGCGGCCATGAGGACCGCGTCGACCTCCCCGAATCGCGCCAAAACTTCGGACCGCATCTCCTGTGCGGATTCGATCCGAACGATTTCGGCTCCCGGCGGGGGAAGGAGGCCCGCCGGTCCGGAAATGAGGATCGTCCGGGCGCCCCGGCGGAGCGCCTCCGCGGCCAGGGCATAGCCCATCCGGCCCGAGGAAGGGTTGGAAAGAAACCGCGCCGGGTCGAGTTTTTCCCGGGTGGGACCGGCCGTGACCAGGACCGTTTTCCCGGCCAGGCGCCGTTCGGCACCGATCCGCCTCAAGCCGGCCTGGACGATCGCTTCAACCGAAGCCAGGCGTCCCCAGCCTTCGTCTCCGCAAGCCAGGGAGCCGCTTTCGGGCTCGACGAAATCCGCCCCTCGGCTCTTGAGCCGCCTGATGTTCTCCTGAGTCTGCGGATGGAGGTACATGGCCTCGTTCATGGCCGGAGCGATGAGGAGGGGACACGTGACGGTCAGGTGAAGGGTGGACAGGAAATCGTCCGCCAGGCCGGCGGCGAATTTGGCGATGATGTTGGCCGTGGCCGGCGCCACGACGAGCAGCTCCGCTTCCCGGGCCAGGCGGATGTGTCCGATCCTCGACGCCTCCTCCTCATCGAAAAGATCGACGGCCGCCCGCCGCCCCGAAAGCGCGCTGAAAAGCCTCGGGGAAACGAGCTTGGCGGCGTTGGGCGTCATGACGACCTGGACGTCGCACCCCGCCTTCTGAAACCCCCTGAGGACCTCGCAGGCCTTATAAAGCGCCACCGAGGAACAGACGCCCAGCACGACCAACCGGCGCGGGCCGTTCACGAGTCCGCCTCCAGACGGTAATGGCTGAGGATGGAGGACATCTCTTCCAAGCGGCTTCCCCGCCGGCATTTTCCGCTGACGATGATCGACCGGATCTCCTGGACGGCCCTCTCCAAAAAATCGTTGACCACGATGTAATCGAACTCCTCGAAAGCCTCCACTTCCTTCCTGGCCGCGGCCAGGCGTTCCCGAATGGACTCCGGCGTGTTCGAACCGCGAAGCTCCAGGCGCCGCCGCAATTCCTTGGGATGGGAGGGGACGACGAACACGAACACCGCCTGGGGATGCACGGCCCGAATTTGGCGGGCGCCCTGGATGTCGATATCCAGGAGGAGATCTCCCTGGTCGAGCTTGCTCTCGATTTCCTTTCGGCTTGTTCCGTAATGAAGACCGTGGACGACGGCCCACTCGAGGAAGGCGTTTTCCCGGATCATGTTCTGGAATTCCTCCTCGGAAACGAAGTAATAATCCTTGCCGTGAAGCTCCATGCTCCGCCGGGGGCGCGTGGTGTGGGATACCGAAAAACGAAGGGCGGGTTTCATTTCGTTCAGGAGACGGCGGATGAGCGTCGATTTGCCGCAGCCGGAAGGGCCGGATATGACATAAAGCATGTTGCCTCCTTCCGGCTATTCCAGGTTCTGCACCTGTTGCCGGATGCTTTCCACCTCCCCTTTGAGAGCCAGGCTTTCCCGGATGAGGGCCAGGTCCTGGGATTTGGAGATGATGGTGTTCACTTCGCGGAGAAGCTCCTGAGACAGAAAATCGAGCATGCGTCCCCGGGGTTCCCGTCGGCGGGGGGAAAGGCCGTTTTCGACGGCCTCCAGGTGGCTTTTCAATCTGGTGATTTCCTCGGTGATGTCCAGACGCTGGGCTTGGAGAGCGGCCTCTTGAACCACTCGTTCCTCGGGGAGTTTCTCGCCGCCGCCCTGCTCCTTGAATTTCCTCCGCACCTGCTCGGGAAGAAGGCGGTGCCGGGAAAGGAACCTCCGCTCAATCCGAAGACAGCCGCGGCGGATGGTCCGCGCGTGGCCCCGCAGCTGGCGAACGATGTCCCGTCCCTCTCGGCGCCGGGCGCGCACCAGGTCGTCCAGAGTGCGTTCGAAACAACGGGCCAGAAAATCCGCCTCTTTCCGCCGCAGTCCCTTGGGTCTGAGCTCCGCCAGATAGGGAATGCGGAAAACGTTGTCCACGGCGAATCGGATCTCGGTCCGGGTGCCGGCGGAGGCCTTTTCCAGCGATCGGATCAGCCGGGCCAGAAGCGGCTCGTTGATGAAGATGTCCCATCCGGACGGGTCGAGGCGGGTGATTTCCAGGGCCGCTTCCACGCGTCCGCGGAGAATCCTTTTTTGGCAGGCGGATTTGAGCCGGTTCTCCAGCAGGCCCAGCGGGGCGCCTTTGTAGGACCAGTCCAGAAACCGATGGTTCAGGCTCTTGAGTCCGATCTTGACCCGCAGAGAGGGCGAGGCGAACGTTCTCTCGGCGAAACCCGTCATGCTCTGGATCATCGTCCCCTCTCCCCTTCCTCGGGAAACTGAAGCTCATAAAGCCGCATATAGATGCCGTTCAACCGGCAGAGCTCCTCATGGGTGCCCGATTCGCTCAGGCGTCCGTGGTCGATGACGAAGATCCTGTCGGCGCCGCGGATGGTGGACAGCCGATGGGCGATGACCAGAGTGGTGCGATTCTCCTTGATGCGGGCCAGGGCCTCCTGGATGAGACGCTCCGACTCCGAGTCCAGAGCGGAGGTGGCCTCGTCCAGGATGAGAATGGGCGGGTCCTTGAGCAAAGCGCGGGCGATGGCCAGACGCTGCCGCTGGCCGCTCGACAACAACCCCCCGCGCTCGCCGATGACCGTCTCGTATCCGTCGGGCAAATCCATGATGAACTCGTGGGCGTTCGCGGCCCGGGCGGCGCGGACAACGTCCTCCGAAGTGATGTCCGCCAAACCGTAGGCGATGTTGTTGCGGATGGTGTCGTTGAAAAGGACGATGTCCTGGGTCACGAGGCCGATCTGGGCCCGGAGCGAATCGAGAGTCACCTCCCGGATGTCGATGCCGTCGATGGTGATCCGGCCCGCCGAAGGCTCGTAGAAGCGGGCCAGGAGGTTGATGACCGTCGTTTTCCCCGCTCCGCTCAATCCGACGAAGGCGGCCGTGGTGCAGGGCCGCACATCAAAGCTGATGTCCTGGAGGGCGTGACGCGACCCGTCGTAGGAGAAGGACACGGACTCGAATCGGACCTTCCCCCGGACGCGCGGCAACGGGTAGGCATCGGGAGCGTCATGGATCTCGGGAACGGCCTGCATGACCTCCTGAATGCGCTCGTAGCAAGCCACCGCCTGTTGGATGGAGTTGTTGGCCTTGCTGAGCCGCTTGATGGGCATATACATGAGAAACACGGCCATCACGAAGGCGCCGAAATCCCCCGGGCTGATGACCCCTTCGCCGATGCGGCGCGAACCGACGTAGAGGATGAAGGCCCCCACAACGCCGCCCAGGAATTCCATGAAGGGCGACGACAGGCTCGAGATCCAGGCCAGTTTCAAGCTCGTCCGGAAATAGCGCCGCGTCGCTTCCATGAATTTCTTGAGCTCGAACCTCTCCATGGTGAAGGCCTTGACCACTTTGTGCCCGGTGATCGTCTCGTGGAGGAGGGTGTAGATGCGGGCCATCTCCTCCTGATTCCTCAGCCCTTTTTTCTTCAGGACGCGGCTGAAAGCCGCCAGGGGGACGGCCGCCAGGGGCGCCACCACGAAAGACACCAAAGCCAGATGCCAGTCGATGAAAAAAATGCCCGTCAACAGGGCGACCAGAATGAACAGCTCCTCGATGAAATCCCCCAAGCTTCCGGAGAGGGCCTGCTGGATTTTGTCCACGTCGTTGGTCAGGCGGGACATGAGGTCGCCGGTCGGGATGTGATCGAAATACGACGAGGACTGGTAGAGGATATGGCCGTAGATGTCGTCGCGCATCCGCTTGACCACCCGGTGGCCGACGCTCTTCATCAGAAAGGACGACAGGAAGGTGAAAAGGCCCTTGCCCAGGATGACGGCCACGACGATGAGGGGGATGACGATGATGAGATCTTCCTTGGAGACCCCGAGGGTCCGGAAGACGAAATCCATGAAGCGCGTTTTCTCCGGAACCTGGGCGGCGGGCGAGCGGACGAACATCTCATCGATGATGGGCTGAACGAGGTTGACGAAAACGTAGGTGAACACGGCGACGAAGAGCGTGCAGAGGAAGGAAAGATACAGCCTCTTCTTCTCCCGGAAGGCGAGTTTGAGAAGCTGAACGATCTGTTTCATGACGCGGCCGGACGGTCGAGGAGCTTTCGCCCGATCTCGAGGGCGTTCAGGGCGGAGCCCCGGGTCAGGTTGTCGGCCACCGACCAGATCCAGAAACTTCGGGGAAACCGGCTTTCCCGCTTCACCTGGCCGACGAACACGCCGTCCTTCCCGGTGACGGACAGACAGGACACCGAGCAGAAGTCGTCCGAGGCGCTGTCCTTGAGAAAGGGGTTTTCTTGGAGGACGCGTTTCATCTCGTTGAGGCCGGTCTCGGCACGGAGTTCGAGATAGCACATCGCCGCGTAGGTGTGGAACAACGACGCCTGGACGATGGACAGGCTGAGGGGGAAGCGCGGCCGCTCCAGGATGCGGTTCAGCTCGGAGACGACCTGCCGCTCGCTCGGGGAAAAGCCGTCGCTGTCCGGCACGCAGGTGTGGGACAGAACGTTGAAGGCCGTTTGCTGCTTGAAGACGTTCACAGGCAGCGCTGTCCCGGACAGGAGCGAAAGACTCTGTCCGGCCAGCTCCTCGATGCCCGATTCGTCGAAGGCCGAGGCGGGCTGGAGGACAAAGGCGATGACCTTCTTCAGCCCGAATCGCTTCTCCAGCGGATTCAGGAGATGGGCCAGGATGATGACCAGCGGATGGGGATTGGCGACGAGAGGGGGGCGTGATTCGAGAAGCCGGTCATTGATCCCGGAGACGACGAGCGGAACGTCGGTCCGGTCGACGAAAGATTCGTTGAGGTCCACGGCCAGAAAGCCGAGCTCGCCGGCGAGGTGGGCGAATTTCCTGTTGGTTTCCGGGTCGGCGGCGAAAAACACGACGTCCCGGTCCCCGAGGCTCTCGCGGGTCAGAGCCCGGACGACTTTGGCCTCATCCCGAAACTGAGACAGGCGGCTGTACTCCATCTCGATATCGGGGTCGAACAGCTCGACGCTGCGCAGGGGCCAATCGCCCTCTTCCAGCGCGCGCTTGATCTCCCGGCCTCGAAGCGTGGTCGTGCCCACCAACGCGACCTTGTATCCGGGCTGGGCGGCCATGTTTCGGGAACGGTGTTCAGAGGGATTTTCGATAATCGGACATCATCTGGTACATCTTGTCCTTGAGCGCCAGTTTGCGTTTCTTCAGCTCGGACTCCTCGAACTTCTCCTGGTCCGTCAGGAGGCTTTTGTTCCGGAGGGCGGCCAGTTGTTCGTCTTGCCGGCGGTGCTCCTCGAAAATGCGTTTGAATTCGACGTCCTCGCGGAGAAGGCGCTCCCTGATTTCTTTTTCGTCCATGACATTCACTCCGTCGAAAGAATAGCACAATGGGGGGGTCAATTCAATTTGGGCCGGACCGGAAATGCCCCTCCAGCCTCTCGGCCAAAGCCGCCCAGGTGAATTGCCTGACGGTCTTCCAACCGGCCTCGGCGAGACGGGATCGGAGATCGGGATCGCGGATCAGGCGTTCCACCCTTCTTCTGATAAGAAAAGGCAGCGGCAGAGGCGCGACGAGGGCCGTTCGGCCGTCGAAAGCGAAATCTTCGGTGCCGCTCGGAGTGCAGACCACGGCCGTCCGGCAGGCCATGGCTTCGGCCGTCGTGTTCGACCAGCCGGCCCGCCGTTCTGCGGAAACGTAAATGTCCGCTTCCGAGTACAAACGCGCCAGTCGCTCCTGGCTAAGATTCAAATGGAATTCATGGCGGAGGCGCGTTCGGAGCATGGGCCGCGGGTCGCGACGGTCATGGCCGACAAGAGTGTCGAACAGAATGAGCTTCAAGCCGGGATGCCGCAGGGAGAGGCCGTCCAGGGCCTTGACGACCTGCCGCACGCCCTTGCGTCTCTTGTAGATCCGGCCGTAGGTCAAAACGCGGATTTCCCCCTCCGTCCGTGCCTCGGAGGAAGAAAAGGGACGAAAAAGATCCGGATCGACACCGCCCGCCGCTTTGAAGCATTCGATGCCGTACCTGCGGCGGAGCCGGCGGCAAAGCCCTTCGGAATTGGCCAGGAACCGCCAGGGGCCTCGGGCGGCCCGTCTCTCTTCCTTGTGGCCGGCGAGGACGAAATAGAAGTGCTTGTCCGTTGCCCGCAGCCGGCGGAAAGCGTCGAGAAGCGCGTATTCGCTGCACAATCCGACATCGAACCGCTCGGCCTCGAGAGAGCCGAGAGGCCGCGTCTCCCCCAGGAAAAAAAGCCAGTCGGGTTTCAGGCCGGTGGGGTGGAAAAGGACGAACTCATGGCCCCGCCGCCGGAATGCGTTTCCCAACTCCAAGTAGCGGCGGACGCCTCCGAAAACTTCGACATGGGGCAAAAGGGCGGCAATTTTCATGCCGCGCTATTCTAGCACAATCCCCCGAGCCGCCTCCCATTCTAAAGCCTGATACCGTCGACAGCGCCGAAAGGATTTGAGACCAGGCGCCGAGGCCCCCCCCTGGTTTCAAATTATTAGGCAAAAGCGATCGGCAATCATGAGGCTCTATGTTCCGAACCCCTGGACATGATAGAATAGGGCAGCCGGGGAACCCATGGACAAGCAGAGCATCGGCCGGGCCATTCGGAAAAAACGCCTGCAAAAAGGCTTCACCCAAAAGCAGGTGGCCGCCGCCTGCGGAGTCAAATCTTCCTACATCGCCCGGATCGAAAACGGCCGGGCGAACTTCACGATCGAAAAATTCTTGAACATCGCCTCTTTCCTCCAGGTTCCGCCTTACGGCCTTTTCGACACCAAACCCCTGGTTCCTTACCGTCAAAAACCGCCCAAGCTGGTTTTTGATTCGCCCGAAGGGAACTACACGACCGTGAAGCTGTTCGCCGATCCCGGCATCCTGGGCCCGGGATACGAAATCAGCGAGCTCATCCCCCTGGATTTCGTTCCGGTCCTGAAGGACCTCGTCCCCCCCGCGGCCAAGGCGGACAAGGACCGGGTGGTCGCCGTTCTGGCCGCGGACAACGGGATGGCTCCGGTCATCAACCGGGGTTCGGTCGTCGGTCTCGACCGGTCCGACGTCGAACCTCGGGTGGGAGAAATCTACGCCTTCCTGTTGCGGGACGGACAAAACGCCGTGACGATCAAGAGGCTGACAAAGATCGACCGTCACCACCTGATCATCGACGGAGACAACCCGAGCTCCTCGATCCGCAAGTCCGGAGAGCTCAAGGATTTCCCGATGCTCCTGAGCCTGAAGAAGGGAGAGCACGAAGACACGACCCTCATCCGCGGCCGCGTCCTCTGGGTCCTGAACAAGCTGGTCTGACCGACGAACACGCCTTTCCGGGCTCCAGGAGGAGAGGCGTCCAGGATTCCGTCGCGGCGCGAACCGTCGCCCGCATCAAGACTCCGAAAAAGGATCCTCCTGCTTCAGGAGCACAGAAAACTGCCGTTGGGCATTGCCGCCGGATTCGCACTCTGACCGGTTTTCTGCTCAACGCCGGCACTCCCCGGATGGTCGTCAATGACATCCCGGTCTTCATCGGCCTTCCGGGTCCTTTCCAGAAAAAGAAGAAATCCGCGTCTTTCCCGGCCGCAGCGGACGGTTCGAAGCTTCCGCATTCGGCTCCATGACGTTTTGTGCGGTCCCTTAGCGTGAGCATTGGCCCTCAGACTAGAATTCACTATGCCATTCGTCATAGAGCCGCCGCATTCTTGACTTTCAGAGGGCGAAAAAATATACTGACCGCAGCGGCTGGCCAGGTAGCTCAGTCGGTAGAGCGAGAGACTGAAAATCTCTGCGTCGGCGGTTCAATTCCGTCCCTGGCCACTTCCCTTTTCTTCGGGGACGACATCTTCTTGAACATCGAGCGGTACTCTTTCGGACGGGTCGTCGTCGACGGCCGAATCTACGTCGCCGACCTTATCATCCTGCCCGAGAGAGTGATTCCGGACTGGCGGAGGAAAGAAGGCCACCGGCTCCTCCCCGAAGATCTCGCCGCAGTCGTGGCCGCGGCGCCCCAAGCTCTGGTCGTCGGGACGGGCCGGTGGGGAATGGTGAAGGTGCCGCCCGAAACCCTGGCCTTTTTGGAGAGCCGGGGAATCGAGGTTCACATCGCCCCCAGCGGCCGCGCCGCCGAGACGTTCAACCGGCTTCAAGAGACAAAAAGAACCGCCGCCTGCCTGCACCTCACCTGCTGAGCGACCGTTCAGAGGGAAGACCGTCCCGACAGGGGGAAATCGAAGCCCGGCGGGTCCTCAGTCGTTGAGAGCCGATTCGAGAAGGCTCCGGAACCGATCGCGGAACTCGGGACGTTTGAGAGCCAAGCGGACCGTGGCCTCGAGGTAGCCGAACTTGTCGCCGCAGTCGAACCGCCGCCCCTCGAACAGGAGGCCGTAAACCGGACGGCTTCGGAGGTGAAGCCGGATGGCGTCCGTGATCTGGATCTCCCCGCGCCCGTCCGGAGGCGTCTCCCGGATGTCGTCGAAGATTTCCGGAGTGAACACATAGCGTCCCAGGATGCCGAGGTCGGAGAACGCCTTTTCCGGCCCGGGCTTCTCGGCCATGTCTAAAATCCGGAAGATCCGGTCCGAGAGGGGCTTGGGCTTGACGATGCCGTATTTCTTCGTCCCCTCCCTGTCCACGCGGCCGAGGACGATGACCGTGGCCTGTTTTTCCAGGAAGACCTCGACCAGTTGTCGCGTGCAGGGCGTTTCGCAGTCATAGATGTCGTCGGGCGTGAGGGCGGCGAACGGCTCCCCGGCGACGAAGGTTTCCCCCATGAGGATGGCGTGCCCCAGGCCCAGGGCCTGGGGCTGGCGGATGGCCGTGATTTCGGCGAGGCCCTGGACGCGGCGCACTTCCTCCAGGAGATCGACTTGGCCTTTTTCCTCGAGCAGGGCTTCGAGTTCCGGACAGCGGTCGAAATGATCCTCCAGGACCGCCTTCCCCCTGCTTGTGACGATCCCGATTTTGTCCAGGCCCGAGCCGGCCGCTTCCTCGACGCAGTATTGGATGAGGGGCTTGTCGACGACGTTCAGCATTTCCTTGGGCAGGGCCTTGCTGGCCGGCAGGAAGCGCGTTCCGAAACCGGCGGCGGGAATGACGGCTTTGCGGATGTTCATGGAAATCCTCCCCACTCTCGGCGTTCGACCCTTCACGGCCTGTTTCCTTTTTACCAGAAAATCCGCGGAAAAGACAGGATCCTTTTCCTTCCGCGCCGCGGATTTCGCGCCGGGCGCCGAAGGCAACATCCCGGCGGGCAAAAAAAGGGGGCGGCCGCGCTTCCCCCGGCGGGAAAACGCTTCCGCCCCCGGCATTCGTTCGGTGCGGCGTCCGGCGTCGATCAGAACTTGTAGCTGACCGAGATGGTGGGCACGAATATGTTCATGCCGTAACGGCCCGGTTGGGCGTCTTCGTAGTCGGGATCAAGGACCGTGTCCAGGTAGGGAATGTCCCGCTCCTTGCCCATCAGGTATTCAATCCCCACGTCGAGTTGAAGGCTGTCGAGGCTGTAGCCCACGCCCAGAGTGACGACGTTGAAATCATAATTGGGCAGCAGGACGTTCATCGTCTGGTCCGGGGCGGGAGCGGGGTCGACGTAAAAACCGGCCCGCGCGGCCAGGCATTCCGTGACCATGTACTCGGCGCCGAAACGGATCTGAAGCGCGTTCTCCCAACGAAGGGGAAGAGCATCCTGTCCGCCCATGCCCATGAACAGCTGCCACAGGGGATCGGTGTAAGAGAGCTTGATCTCATCCACAACGGACCACTTCGACCACTGAAGGTCGCCGGTGACGGTCAGATTGGGGATGGGGCGCACGGCCACTCCGGCCGCCAGCCACATCGGCCAGGCGATTTCGACCTCGACGTCCGAGGTGCCGGGAGGCCCGATCAGGGCCAGGTTGGCGATCGAGGTTTCCCCTTTGAATTTGATGTTCGTGGACGTGCGGAACGTGGCGCCGATGCTGATCATGTCGCTGGGCTTGGCCAGGACGCCGAAGGTTGCGCCGAGGCCCCAGCCGTTCAAGCTCATCTCGAACTGGCCGAGGTCGATCACGTCCAGATAGCTTCCGGCCCAGCGCTTGAGATCGAACATTCCGTAGTTCACGTTGAGCGCCGCGCCCACGGAGATCATGTCGTTGATCTTGTAGGACAGGCCGGGCGCGATGGTCACCATGGCGATGCGGCTCGACCACTCGTAGGAACGCATGAACGGCAGGGTGGCCATAACGAAATCGTCGCCGTCCCAGGCGGAGCCCAGGCCGGCCGGGACATAGACTCCGATGCCGGCCACGATCTTCTCCCCCACGGGATGGTAGTAGGCGGCCATGCCGCTCAGGTAGTGCTTGGACATGGACTTGGCGTCGACGGCCGTCAGCGTGCCTATGGGAGTGGGTATCTCGAGAACATAAGTCCCCCGGGGAATGATGTCCGTTCCGTAGAAACCGAAGGTTTTCGTGGTGAATTGCGACATGCCGGCCGGGTTCCAGTAGATGGCGCTGAAATCGTCGGCCAGCCCCACGAAAGCGCCTCCCATAGCCAGCGCCCTGGAGCCGAGGCTGTTCAGGTTGAGTCCGTTGGCCAAGGCCAGGGCCGGCAGGAGGGCAAGGCACAGAAGAACGCTGAGGGGTTTTTTCATTTTTTCCTCCTTAGAATGGAGTTCTTTTACAACAATCCTTCCGAAAAGTCAACCGAAACCGGCGCCTTGTCAAGCCAACGTGAATACTTCCGGATTCCACCAACGTGAATACTTCCGCTTTTCTCAAGGGTCAGATTTTCTCCAGATAGCAGTTATGGTGCAGTTGGGGCTCCCATCGGCGTCCAGGGTGGTTGGGAGGGGGTCATTCGGGCCTTTTTTTGCTGGAGCCTTTTTCTGCTTCGGTCCGCGAAGCGGCGGTCAGGCCTTGGCGAAGAGCAATTGTCCCTTGGCGTCCGCGTCCACCCGTACGGCGTCCCCTTCCTTGAACTCTCCGGCCAGGAGTTTCATGGCCAGCGGGTTCTGGAGGTCCTGCTGGATCGTCCTTTTCAGAGGCCGCGCTCCGTAGACCGGATCGGTGCCCCGTTCGGCCAAAACCGCCCTCGCCGCGGCCGTGACGTCCAGGCTCACCCTTCGGGCTTCCATGCGCTTCCGCAGGAGATCGATCTGCAGGTCCACAATCCGCAGCAGCGTCTCTTTGGACAGCGGCCGGAAAATGATGACTTCGTCGACGCGGTTGAGAAATTCCGGCCGGAAGTGCGACTCGAGGATGCGCCGCACCTCACGCTCCATGGCGTCATAGTCTCCGCTGAGCTCCTTGATGATCTGGCTGCCCAAATTGGAGGTCATGATGATCAGGGTGTTCTTGAAGTCGACCGTGCGGCCTTTTCCGTCCGTCAGGCGGCCGTCGTCCAGGATCTGGAGAAGCATGTTGAAGACGTCGGGATGGGCCTTCTCGACCTCGTCAAGCAGGACAAGGACATACGGCCGGCGCTTGACGGCCTCGGTCAGCTGCCCGCCTTCCTCGTAACCCACATAGCCGGGAGGCGCGCCGACAAGGCGCGCCACGGAGTGCTTCTCCATGTATTCGGACATATCGAGCCGCACCATGGCCTTTTCGTCGTCGAAGAGGAATTCCGCCAGGGCGCGGGCCAGTTCGGTCTTGCCCACTCCCGTCGGGCCCAGGAAGAGGAACGAGCCGAGCGGCCGCGAGGCGTCCTGGATCCCGGCCCGCGCCCGGCGCACGGTGTCGGCCACGGCCCGCAAGGCCTCGTCCTGTCCGACCACCCGGCGCCGAAGGTGTTCTTCCATCCGGATCAGCCGCTCGACCTCGCCTTCAAGCATCTTGGAGACGGGAATGCCCGTCCAGCGGGACACGACCTGGGCCACGTCCTCTTCATCCACCTCGTCCTTGAGCATCTTGGACTTTTTCTGCGCTTCGGCCAGCCGCCGGGTTTTCTCCTCGATGTCCCTCAGAACGGCCGGCAGCCGGCCGTAGCGGATTTCGGCCACCTTTTCCAGGTCCCCCCCGCGCTCGGCCCGGGCCTCCTCGGCCTTGAGCGCGTCGGTGTCCTCTTTGAGCTTCTTCATGTCCTCGATGAGATCCTTCTCCAGCCGCCAATGGGCCCGCAGCGCGTCGGCCCGGCTCCGCAGCTCGGCGGCTTCCCGCCCCAATTTGTCCAGCCTCTCCTTGGAGGCCTTGTCCTTTTCTTTCTTGAGGGCCTGGCGCTCGACCTCGACCTGTTTGAGTTTGCGCTCCAGGACATCGATCTCCTCGGGCAGGCTGTCGATCTGGATACGGATGCGCGAAGCGGCTTCATCGATGAGATCGATGGCCTTGTCGGGCAGCTGCCGGCCGGAGATGTAGCGGTTGGAGAGGGCGGCGGCGGCCAGGAGGGCCGCATCGGTGATTTTGACCCCGTGGTGAACCTCGTACTTTTCCTTCAATCCGCGGAGGATGGAAATCGTGTCCTCCACCGAAGGCTCGCCGACGAAGACCTGCTGGAATCGCCGCTCGAGCGCCGCGTCTCTTTCGATGTGCTTCTTGTATTCGTTGAGGGTCGTAGCGCCTACGCAACGCAGCTCGCCCCGCGCCAGGGGGGGCTTGAGCATATTGGAGGCGTCCACGGCGCCCTCGGCCGCGCCGGCGCCGATGATGGTGTGGAGCTCGTCGATGAACAGGATGATTCGTCCCTCAGCCTCCTTGATTTCCTTGAGGAGGGCCTTTAACCGGTCTTCAAACTCGCCGCGGAATTTGGTTCCGGCCACGAGCGCTCCCAGATCCAGGGCCAGAAGCTTTTTGTTTAAGAGCGGCTGCGGCACATCGCCGTCGGCGATGCGCTGGGCCAGGCCTTCGACAATGGCCGTCTTGCCCACTCCCGCCTCGCCGATGAGGACGGGATTGTTTTTCGTCCGGCGGGAAAGCACCTGGATGAGGCGGCGGATCTCCTCCTCCCGTCCGATGACCGGGTCGATTTTCCCGCTCCTCGCCAGCGCCGTCAGGTCGCGGGTGTATTTTTCGAGAACCTGGAATTTGCTCTCGGGCTCGGGATCGGTCACGCGCTGGCTTCCGCGCAGATCCTGGAGGACGCCGAGCGCCGAATCGCGGTTCAATCCGCATTCCTTCAGCAGCCGGCCCGCGGGAGAGGCCGGATCCTCAAGCATGGCCAACAGGAAGTGCTCCGTGGAGATGTACTCGTCCTTCAGAGCCTCCGCTTCCCGGCGGGCCTGATCCAGGAGCCGTTTCAGGGACGCGGAAATGTAGGTCTCTCCTCCGCTCACCCGGGGGATGTCCTGGAGCGCCTTCTCCAGACCGGCATGAAGCCGCGGGACGTCCGCTCCGGTTCGGTCCAGGACGGAGTTGACGATGTTTTCCTTCTGCCGGAGAAAGCCCGCCAGCAGATGCTCCGGGCGGATTTCCTGATGGCCCAGCTCCTCCGCTTTGGCTTGAGCCAGACCGAACGCTTCCTGGGACATGACGGTCAATTTTTCGCCGGACATCTTCCTTCTCCTCTACGGCCTCCCGCAACGGTGTTCTTCCTTTTAATAAGCGGCCGACGACCCGCTGTCAAGTCGAAAAGGGCTCTATGACGATTTGTGTGGTGAATTCCAGTCTGAGGGCCAATGCTCACGCTCAAGGACCACCCAAAACGTCATGGAGCCGTCGCTGTCTTGACAAAAGGAAAAAAATGGCTATGTTTTTTCTTAGCAGGAGAAACAGATGGAAGAACTCGAAGTCTCGAGCTGGCTCACGCTGGACGCGCTCAAGAAGGCCGCCGACATCGTGGAAACGGTCGGCAATCTCCAAACCGGACACAGCATGTCCGTTTTTTGCGTGATCGAGGAAGATCTTTTCGAACTCCTGTACAGCGACTCGGCCTCCAACGCCATTTTCGTTTACGACGATCGGGAGGAATTCGAAAACGCTTTAAAGGAACGCAAAGAGGAAGCGGGAGAAGCCTCCTTCGACGAGGAAGACGATTTGGAACTGGAAGAAGACGCCGAAGACGAGGATGAAGAAGAGGAAGAGAAAGAGGACGAGGCGGAATCCGAAGACGAAGAAAGAGAAGACGGCTGAGCCGGATTCAGCGTCTGTCCGGTTTCAGGAAACCGCGAAGGCGGTTGAAAAGATCAAGCGCCTCTTCGGGCGTCGGCGTTCTTCCCTCCCAGTCCATGATTTCCCGACGGACGTCTTCCAGCGTCTCCCGCTCCCGGTCTTCGGGAAAGAGCAGGGGCTGGCTTCTGTCCCTGTCCTTTCGGGACCGGCGGGCAAGGACGGGCCGCCCGGCCTCGTCGAGCTCCTGCTTCTCCATATTGAACAGAATTTCCCGGGCCCGGTCGAGAACCGACGGAGGAATCCCGGCCAACTTGGCGACGTGCAGCCCATAGCTCCGGTCCGAAGGACCGGGCTCGATTTTCCTCAGGAAAACGACGTCGCCCTTCCATTCCTTGACGGCCAGGTGATAGTTTTTGATCCGGGCATGGGTCAGGGCCAGCTCGGTCAGCTCGTGATAGTGCGTGGCGAACAGGGTCTTGGGCCGGACGTCCTCCCGCTCATGGAGAAACTCGGCCACCGCCCAAGCCAGGCTCAGGCCGTCGAACGTGCTCGTCCCGCGCCCCACCTCGTCGAGGAGCACGAGGCTGCGGGGCGTCACGCTGTTTAGGATGGCCGCCGTTTCCACCATCTCGACCATGAACGTCGACTGTCCCAAACTCAGGAAATCCATGGCCCCGATCCGGGTGAAAATGCGGTCCACGACGCCCAGCGATGCTTCTCCGGCGGGAACAAACGATCCCATCTGGGCCAGGATGACGGCGAGAGCCGTCTGCCGCAAGTACGTGGACTTGCCGCCCATATTGGGGCCGGTGATGATCAGGATTTGATTCTCCTCCCGGTCAAGGGTCGTGTCGTTGGGAATGAACGGCTCCCCGCCCGCGGCTTCGACAACCGGGTGACGCCCGGCACGGATGAGGATCCGGTCGTCGTCGCGGATCACGGGCGCGACGTATTTCCGCCTCACGGCCGTCTCCGCCAGAGCGCAGAGGACATCGACCTCCGCCGTCCGACGGGCGGAGGCCAGGAGGCGTTCCGATTCCTGCGCCACGCGCTCCCGCACTTCGAGAAACAAACGATGTTCGAGGCGGACGATCCGCTCCTCGGCGTGAAGAACCTTCTCCTCGTAATCCTTGAGCTCGGGGGTGACGAAACGCTCCGAGCCGACAAGCGTCTGCTTGCGAATGTAATCCGGCGGGACATGGGGCAGATTGGGCTTGGTGACTTCGAGGAAATAGCCGAACACCTTGTTGTAGCGCACCTTGAGCGAGGAGATCCCGGTGCGTTCTCTCTCTCTCGTTTCCAGGTCGGCCAGGAACGTCTTGCCTGATCGGCTGACGCGCCTCAGCTCGTCGAGCTCGGCGTCATAACCGTCGCGGATGATTCCCCCCTCGGTCAAAAGCGGCGCGGGTTCGTCCCGGATCGCCCGGTCGATGAAATCGGCCACATCCTGGGCGTCATCGCCCTCTTCGCGCAGGCCGCGAAGCAGAAGGGAGGCGAACGGCTCGAGCTGCCGTCTCAAGACGGGGAGCGGCCCGAGCGACATCTTGAGCGCCGCCAGTTCTCGGGGGCCGGCCACGCCCAGGGCCGCTTTTCCGGCCAAACGCTCCAGGTCGTGAACATCCCTGAGCGTCCGGCGCAGTTCCTGCCGCCCCCTCAGGGAATCGGCCAGCTCCTTCACGGCCGCCAGCCGCTCCCGGATGCGCTCGGCGTCCAGGAGGGGCTTGAGAAGCCACTCGCGCATCAGGCGTCCCCCCATGGAGGTGACCGTTTGGTCCAGAGCGCCGAGAAGCGAACCGGCGGCCTTGCCGTCGCGCAGGTTCCGGACGAGTTCCAGGTTTCTGACCGATGCGGCGTCCAAAAAAAGATGGCCGTGGAGGGGCAGACTTCGGAGCCGGCGGATAAGCCGGCGGGTCTCCCGGCGCACCGTCCTCAGGTAATGGACCAGGCCTCCGGCCGCCGCGGCCGCCAGGGGGCTGTCCTCGAGCCCGTATCCGGCGAGAGTGGACACTCCGAGCTCCTCGAGAAGGAGGCTGCGCGCCCGCGGAATGTCGAAGACCCAGGGCTCGACCGGGCTTCGGGAAACGGATTCCAGGCCAACGGCAAGGAGAACGGCCTCAAGGCGCGCCTCGTCTTCCGCGGAAACAACGACTTCTCGGGGGCCGGCCTTGAAGATCTCGTCGCTTAGGATCTTCTCATCGCCGCGCTCCCCTTCCATGGCCCTCATGTCGCCCGTTCCCAGGTCCATCAGCGCCAGTCCCCAGCCTGCGGGAGCAAAGACCAGCCCCGCGATCGACAGGCCCTCTCCGGCGTCTTCCGCATCGACCTCTACGGCCGTCCCGGGAGTCAGGACCCGGACCACTTCGCGCTTGACGACGCCCCTCGCTTCACGGGGATCCTCGACCTGCTCGCAGACCGCCACCTTGAAGCCTTGCCGGAGCAACTTGGCCAAATAGGAATTGACGGCGTGGTGGGGCACGCCGCACATGGGGACTTTCTGCCTTGACGTCAGCGCGATCTCGAGCACCCGAGAGGCCGTCTCGGCATCCTCGTAAAACATCTCGTAAAAGTCGCCGAGACGGAAAAACAGGAGGGCGCCCGGATGGTTCCGCTTGAGCCGGAAATACTGCTCCATCATCGGCGTCAGGGAATTTTTTTCGGACATCTCGGTTCCCCCAATATATCCGCCGCCGCCGGCGATTGCAAGAATCGCCCGGGCCGAAGGCCAAGCCCTTACGCTAATGGGATTTCTTCTGACGAAAAAAACGAGAAAGGGCCGGGGGGAGGGCCTCGGCGCCCGGCGGGGTTCGAATCGCTGCGGAACCCCGCATGTCGCCTCGACCCCCCCCCCGGCCTTTCTTCGTCTGATTTTAACAAGAGACAAGGCGGCATTCAGAGGGATTAAGTATTAGCCGAAGCGAGCATCGGGCCGGATTTGACCCTCCCGAAGCGCTCTTCGAGGAAATCCGGCATAAGGCTGCACCGGCCCGCGAGCGAGGCTGAAATCCAATCCCTTGCATGCCAGCTCGGGCGCCGGGCGCCGAGGCCCTGCGGTTTGACTTCGCGCCGCCGGTGGTATATATCTGCCCCCGATGAACCTGGCCAATGTCCTGACGTCTTTTCGGATCCTCATCATCCCTTTTTTGGTGGTCATCATTCTTTCCGATTTTCGCGGCCGGGAGATTCTGGCCGCCTCCCTGTTCGCCGCGGCCTGGCTGACGGACTGGCTGGACGGGTTTTGGGCCAGGAAGAACCGGCGCATCTCGGCCCTGGGCCAGCTTCTCGATCCCACGGCCGACAAGCTGCTCGTTGTTTCCGTCCTCGTCTGCCTCGTCGAACTCGGCGCCGTCAAGGCCTGGATGGCGGTCATCATCATCGGCCGCGAGCTGGCCGTTTCGGGATTCCGCGCCATCGCCGCCTCCCGGGGCGTGACCATCCCCGCCTCGATGATGGGCAAAATCAAGATGGCGATCGAATCGGCGACGCTGACGCTCCTGCTTCTGGGAGAGACACATCTCGGATCTCTCTATGTCGTCGCCCGCATAGGGTTGTGGCTGGCGGTGGCGGCGTCGCTTCTCTCCGGCCTGGAGTATTACCGGAAACACCTGCCGCGGGTCGCCTCGGGACGGACGTCCCCCCCGGCGCCTTCTGATCCTCGATTTTCCGCCTGAGACGTCCGTCTTGCGGAATTCCCGCCGCGGAAATTGGGGCGGCCGGTCTTCAGGCCGTCGGCCGGGAAGAAATCGCCTGGCGGGTTTTTTCCAGAGAGGCCATATCCTCGACGTTGAGAAGGCTGAAGGCTCCGGGCCAGCCGCGCCCGATCCTTTTCATCAGGCCGGACAAAACCCTGCCCGGGCCCAGCTCAACGAAGCACGTCACGTTCTCGTTTTTCAACCGCTCCATGGAATCGAGCCACAAGACGGGCCGGCTGACCTGTCTTTTGAGAGCGTCGCGCGCTTCCCCGCCGGTGCGGATGACTCGGGCATCCACGTTGGTGACGACGGGAAAGCGGAGGTCGTGGAAGGGCACGGCGTCGAGGTCCGCTCCAAGTCTTGCCTCGGCGCCGACCATCAATGTCGTATGAAAAGGCGCGCTGACGGGGAGAAAAACCGAACGGGAGGCCTGAATCAGACTCACCGCTTCCTCGACGGCCGGCTTGTGTCCGGCGATGACGGTCTGTTCGGGGCTGTTCCAATTGGCCACCTCGACCGTCCCCGACCCGATCCGGGCCAAAGAGTCGAGCACCGTCCGGCGTTCGGCTCCCAGGAGCGCGGCCATGGCGCCCACGCCCACCGGAACCGCCTCCTGCATGTAGCGGCCTCGCTTATGAACGAGAAGGACGGCGTCCTCGAAACTCAAAGCTCCGGCGGCCACAAGCGCCGAATATTCGCCTAGGCTGTGTCCCGCGGCGTAGTCCGGGATGAGTTCCAGAAGCTCGAAAGCGACGACGCTGCAGACGAGCAACGCCGGCTGGGTGTTTTGAGTCAGCTTCAATTCCTCCTCCGGCCCCTCGAAACACAGGCGCGAGAGGGAATATCCCAGAACATCGTCCGCTCTGGCGAAAAGCGTCCGCGCCGTCTCGGAATTCCGCTGGAAATCCAGCCCCATGCCCACGGCCTGGGATCCCTGGCCCGGAAAAAGGAAAACCGTGCGGTTCATCAAAATCTCATTTTCCGATCAGGGCGTTCAGGCAGCCCTCCAGGATCCGGACATCGCCCTGGCGGCGAAGATTCTGAACCCAAGCGGCGGCCTGACTCCTGATTTTCTCCGTCTTGAGAAGCATTTCGAGCCGGTCCAACACCTCGAGGAGAGGGCGCGGCTCCTCCCCGCGGCTCCGCTGCTCGGGCGCGTAGGTCTTCTGGTAATAGCTTTCGATCTCCCCGAGCGTCACGATGGCGCTGCGGCTGAATCTCATAAAAATGATCTCCTCGAAGACCAGTTTCTGTTCGAAAAAGGGCAACAGGTCGTCGGGTTCCAGATCGAACGCTCTGAATGCCTCCTCGGCCCGAGCGCCGTCCATGCCGGCCAAGGCCCGGTCGCGGGCGGCGGCGACGCGCTCGGGGGAAACAGAAACCGTTTTCTTGATCAGATCGATGACGATTTTGAGGTCGATCCATCGGTCGAGCACCTCCCTCGGGCCCGATGCGCCGTCCTCCCTGAAAACGCCGAACGCCTCCAGGATCCTGACTTCGATCAGGGTGACGGGCTGGTCATTGACTCGCGCCAAGAGACAATCGAGGGTATCCGCGGCAAGCGCGCCGCCGCCCAAGCCGGCCGCGCACACCCCGGTCAGAAGCCAGGCCGTTGCCGCCAGTCCGGCCGCGCCGCGAAAACCTCGTGGATTAGAACACATGTCCGATGGTGAGGAAGGGAAAGATTTTCTTCTGGCCGGTCGGAGCCTGGGGGCTCAGGCCGAGGTCCAGACGAATGGGCCCCAAGGGCGTGCGGTAGCGCAGGCCGAAACCGACGGCGGCCTTGAGTTTGAGCACGTTGAAATCCTTTCTCTTGGCGAAAACGTTGCCGACGTCCAAAAAAAACGCCCAGCTCAGGTCCCGCAGGGCGGCGATGACGGGAAAAGACGTCTCGAGATTGATGAGGAAGAGGACTTTGCCGCCGACCGGCCGGCCCGACTGAGGATCCATGGGCCCGAGCTCGTCGAAATCCGTCCCGCGGAAGGAATTGCTCCCTCCGGCGAAGAATCGTTCGTGGATGGGCATGCGGCCCTGACCGACGCCCACCCGAGCGGTGGCGCTGATCCGGAGCGAGGAGAAGAAGATGGTATGGACCTGGTATTTGGCGAACAGCTTGAGAAAATCCGACTCGACGCCGAACAGCGGGTACGCCCACTCCAAGGAAGCGCTCAGAAACGAGCCGCGGACGGGATTGACCGAATCGTCTCTCCGGTCCCGGAACGCACTGAACGAAACCGACGTTTTGGAAAAGGGGTAGAACTGACGGTCGATCTCGTTCTCGGCGATGTCCAGGTAATAGAGCGTCGTGCTCGACCAGGTCAGCGCGGCGAGCAGAAGGAAATCCCGGACGAAAGGCATGACGCCGCTCAGGCTCGCGCCGCGACGGTCATATCCGTAGCTCGACCGGTCCTCTCGTTCCAGCCAGCCGCTCAGGATGTTTTGAAACGGCAGGCCGAAGAAGTACGGCTGCTCATAGGAGACCACTCCCCTCTTTTCCTTCAGGCTGAATTGCCCGACGACGCTGAACTGGGAGGCGTCGCCGAACACGTTGTAACGGATGTATTCGGCCGTGCCGCGGGGGCTGATGACGTTTTCCCAGACCGTAAGCGAGAAGGGGATGTTCTTGTTCTCCAAACCCACGCCGAAGGAGACGTAGTTCCGCCCCCCTTCCCGGAGGCTGACGACGACATTTTGCTTCTCGGCGGAGACGGGGATTTCCTCGATCTTGACCTCGGTGAAAATGCCCAGCCGTTCCAAGTTCCGCCGCGTGTCGAGCAGGGCCTGCCGGTAGGGCGGCTCGCCCTCCCGGAACCGAATCTCGCGGAGGATGGTGCTTCGTCGGGTGGCTTTCCGGCCGGTGATCGTGATTTTATCCACCAGGACGCGGCGGCCTTCCTGGACGTGAAACACCAGGTCGTAGAGGCCCTGGGATTCCGGAAGTGCCTCGGCCGTGATTCTCGTCCCCCGCACACCCTGGTCGAGATAGAACGATTCCAGCCGCTCCACGTCCATCTGGATGTTCGGCTGAAAGAACGGTCCGCCCGGTCGGCTCCCGATTTCCTCCATCAGTTCGGACGGGCTGAAGAGGGAGGCTCCTTCGACCAGGACGCGGTTCAGAGTTTCGCGCGGCCCCTCATCCACTTTGTAGACCACGGTGACCGACCGTCCTTGACGTTCGAAGTCGAGCTCGATGCGCGGCCGGGAAAATCCCTGGGTTCGGTAAAGATAGCTGATATCCTCGGGCAGGCTGAAAACACGCTCGCCGTCGAGCACGCTCAGTCCCGGAAACACGGGCGCCAGCTCCAGCGCGGCTTCGATCTCTTCCGGGGCGAAGTGCGACAGCCCTTCGAAGCGCACGCTCCGGATCAGACACCGCTCTCCCGGCTCCACGTCATGGACCACCCGGATCAAATTGTCGTCTTTTTCGATCCTGGAAGAAATGAGGGCGAAGATGTGGCCCTTCTTCCTTAGGAACGACAGGATGCGCGCCTCGCCCTCCTGGAGGCCCCACTCCTCAAAAACGCGTTCCTCCCAGATGGGTCTGATGAGCTCCGTGGGCACCGAGGCGCCGTTGACGACGATTTCGATCCTCTCCCCCGCCTCGATGTTCAGGACGAGGTCGGCCGTCCCGCGGTTGTCGTCGAAGACCGGTTTTTCGGCCTCGACTCTGGCCCGCTGGTAGCCGGCGTCCCGAAGGACGGAAGCGAGAACGTCCATATCCTTTTCCAGAAGGGAAGGCGCGAAAAGCCTCCCCGGCCGGACGGACATCCGCTTGGCGAAGGCGCGCTCGTCGAGGTCGACGTCCGAGCGCAGGTCGACCGAGGAGACGATATAGCGCCGTCCCGGCTGGATGTCGAATCGGATGTCCACGGTTCCCGCCGGCCTGTCGGCAACGGCCGAGGCCCGGACGCGCGCCCCGAAAAAGCCCTCCCGGCGGAGAATGTCCTCGGTCTCGGCGGCGGCCCGGCTCACCCAGTTTTCGTTGAATTCCGAACCGGGCCGCAGCGTCGTCAGGCCGGAACGAAGGGTTTTTTGGGGAAGCTCCTGACCGGAGGGGAAAACCAGGCTGCGTACGTAAAGCTTTTTGGTCAGGTCATAGATCAGGACCGTCTCCTCGCCCTCACGACGCTCGATCCTCACGTCGGAAAACAGCCCGGTGCGGTAGAGCTGGATGAGGCTGTCGTCGACCTTTTGAAGAGAGAGAGCGCCCCCGGCCTTGACCGAGACCAGACTCCGGATCTCCGGCGGAGCCTCCTCGCCGTCCAGGAAGACGTCCACGCGGGCGATCGTTTCCCCGGCCCCGAGGGCAAGGACGGCCGGCGGACCGGTCCACAGCCAAAGGAGCAGGGCGGCCGTCCCCATCCAACGCAAAGTCATGGTCAAAATCTCTTGCGAACCTTGAAATCGAGGCTCATCCGTCCGAGATCGTCCCGAATGCCGACCAGGGACAGATTCTCCCCGAGCTCCCATTCCATCCTGACGATCTCCTCGCGCTGGGTCGACAGGTTGGTCGAGTAATAAATGAACAGATTTCTGCTGATCCTTTTCCCCACCGTCAGGCGGGCGGTCATTTCGGAAGAGGTGCCCAGAATGAAGGGATCGATGCGGAAACGGTCGATGCTCAGAAGTTTGGACGCCCGTTTTTTGGCCTCTTCAAAAAGCTGGAGGGTGAGCAGCGTGGCCGAGCTGAGCTGGGCGCTTGTTTCGGCTCGGTAGGTGCGTTTGAACGCTTCTCCCATGACCAGGAGGGCCAGGACGTCCTCGGGCGGCAGGGGCGGAGAGGACGTAAATTCCGTCTTGAGATGGTCGAGGAGCCCGGACAGCGAAAACGTGACGCGGTAGTCCTTGACATAAGTCTCTCCCCTGAAATCCAGATACGGATCGACGGCCATGGGATTGAAAAACCGGAGATTGCCCCGCAGGAGGGTGAATTTCCGGTCCTGAAAGAACACGAATCCGTCCAGCAATTCGATCTCGCCCAGCAGGATGGGATCGGAAACCGATCCGGTGACGTTGAGATCGAACCGGCCGCGGGCGCGTCCCAGGGAATTTTCCACCCAGGCATCGTCCTCGGCCCGGAGATTGATGTTCAGCGTCAGGTCGTCGAAAAATCCCTTCTCGGCGTCCGGCTGATAATACGGCTCCGAACTGAAGCTGAATTTCTCGGACAGCTCGCGCCGCCAGGACAGGGATTGGACATCGAAATCCCCATCGAGGACGAATCTGTCGCTGTCCTTGACGAGGCGCAGGCGGCCGTCGGTCAGGACCCGCGTCCTCTCCAGGGGAGCGAGCCGCATCCCCTGGCCCTCGATCGTGAAATCCACGCCCACGCCTTCCTTACGCCCGAGGAGGAGCTCTCCCGTGGCCTCGACCGGACCTCCTCCCAGCGTGCCCCGGAAGGAACGGAGCGAAACGTTCCCATCCTCGATGAACACCAGTCCCGAATAATCGCTCACCGCCTGCGAGAAATCGGGGATGGGCAGCAGGGAGCCCTGAAAATCCACGACGCCCTTTAATCCCGGTCGGCCCGACGGCCCCCGGATTTCGGCCAGATAATTGATCTGCCCCCGGGCTCCCTTCCAGGGGAGAAGGATGTCCAGGTCGGAGAACGATCCCTTGACATCCGCGGCATAGGAACGGTCCGGGAATCGGAAGAGAAAGCTCAGGGAACAATCGTTCTCTCCCGGACGGAACTGGCCCTTCCATGACGCCTCAAGAACCTGATCGGAAAAAAGGACCATCGCGTCGCCCTCAGCCCGGGAAGCCGCGATGCTTCCGTAGCCCGGATTCCGGATTTCGATCGTTCCCTTGACCGGATCCTTCCCCCGAATCCCTTCGCCGCTCAGCCGAAAGGACAAAAAGCCTTGGAGCCCCGACTCAAATCCGCTCAGGTCCAACTCGTTTCCCGAGACATCCAGGCGGAAGGTGTCGTCGGACAGGCCGAGCCGACCCGATCCCGAGACGCGGCCGCCGAAAGCGGTCAGCTCCAGCGAGGGAAAACGCAATTCCTCGTCTTCCTGGAAAGCGACCGTTCCCTTCACGTCGTCGAATTCCTGCGATCCCAGAAACACCCGCGGGCTCGCGAACTCCCCGGACACGGAAACGCGGTCTTCGCGTCCGACGATCTCGAACTCTCCCCGGCCCTCGCCGCTGAGCGGCAGAGGAATGTCGAGCGCCGGGAAAAGGCGCTCCACAAGCCCGCGGCTGAGTCCGATGTCGGCCTTCCAGGACTCCGGCCCGACGGACACGTCCGCCCGGCCCATGAGCTCCGGGTCGTCGGCCCGGCAGGAGATTGTGACCCGTTCTTCCCCGGTGTCGATGTCGGCCGTGCCCTCGATGAAATCCGCCTCCAGCCTGTCCAGGGCCCCGGGAAAAAGAAAAAATTTCATCCGGACGCGGGGGGAAGAAAACGGGCCGGAAATTTGGATCTCGGCGTTTCCGCGGCCGCGAATTTCGGGAAAATCAAAATCCTCCTCCAACATGAGGGACGTGAAGCGGCGGGCGAGCTTGACGTCCTTGACCTGCCCGGCGAGGCGCATATCGAACGTCCTCCCGATGTCCAGATCCGCATCCAGGGACAGCAGGCCGAAGGAGGAATCCATCTCCGGGGAGCGGAAACGGACCCGTTCTTTCCCGTCCCAGTTGAGAGTGAACGCCCCCTGCAGAGGAAACCGGCCGGGCTCGACATCCGGCGAGGAGACATCGTCGCGGAATTCCGCCTCGGCTTCAAGCCTCCCGTTCTGCAGGGCGAAGCGGCCCCAGGCCGCGGAACGGACAGGCCAGGGAAGAGAGATGTCCCTCATCACCGGATCGAGGAATAAGCTTTCGGCTCGGCCTTCGATCCTCGTCCCCGTGAAGGACAGCCGCAACTCCTGGCGGTGACCCGACGCCGATACGGCGGCGACGTCCAAGCGGCCCTCCCCCGATTCCTCCACCTCGACCCGTCCCCGCACCTTCCCCAGGGGCACGCGGTTGATGGCCAGGTCCCGGCTGTCGAGGTCGCCTTCGATTTCAAGCCGCCCCTCTCGGACCGCGATCCGCCCCGAGCCGCGAACCTCTCCCGTCCAGGAAAAGGGAAGGTCGAGATAGTCCGCCAGCCAAGCGGATTTGAGGTTGAAATCTCCGGCCAAGGAAACGAGCGGCTTGTCCGCCTCGATATCCCCCGCCAACCGGAGATAAAGGGACGGGCCGCTCGCCGTCAGGCGCCTGACCCGCGTCGCTCCCTGTCCGCCCTCGAGCGAAAGACGCACGTACCCGGCCATCGGTTCCTCGACGCCGGGAAGGAAAACCAAGGACTCTTGAATGCGCGCCTGGACCTCATATCGGTCCTTCCGCCAGTTGAAAAAGGCGTTCACGCCGCGAGCCCGCAAGCGGATTCCGCCGCGGTAATGAAACTCCCCCTCGTGAATCACGCCCCGCTCGACGGCGAAAGGGATCTCGACCTCAAACGCCTCGGCGCCGGGAGCGGCGGACTCGGAAAGACGAAAGACGGGGCGTTCGACGGCCAGGGTCACGCGCCGGTCCGACGACAGAAGCGAGCGAAGGGGAACGGACAGAGAGACGCTCTGGGCCGAAAAATTGGGAGCCCCGGGCTTGCTGCGGATGTTTTCGATGACCAAGACGGGCGGGAAAGCCGACAGTTTCATCCGGCTGTACTCGAAATGATCTTCGACCTGCCCCCGGACCTGGCGGAGGATGACGTTGCGGACGACGACGCCGGCGGCCAGAGGCAGGAGAATCAACCCCGCGAGGATGATCAACAGGACGACCGTTTTCTTGCTCATCCTTCAAATTCACTCCACCGTGAACAACACGGCTCCGGCTTCGACCGTTACGCCGGCGCGGGCTCCGAGCCGGCGCAGCGTCCCGGAACGCGGCGCCTTGATTTCGTTCTGCATCTTCATGGCTTCCAGGATCATGACCGGCTGTCCTTCCATGACTTGGCTTCCCTCCTCGGCCAGGATCCGCACCACTCGGCCCGGCATGGAAACCGAGACGTCCTTTCTCCTGGAACGGCCGCGCTCCTGTCCGGAGACACGGGACGCCGCGGTTCTTTCCACCTGGAACCTGCGGCCGTTGACGTAAACCGATCGGACATCCGCTTTGCGGCTGAGGGTCACGTTGAAAACCCGGCCGTCGACGTTCAGGAGAACCTCGTCGGGATTGATGAATTCGGCCGAGACATCGTGGTCCCTGCCGTTCAGGGCCGCGCGATAGCGGCCGCCTTCCTTTTCCTCGAGCCTGAGCCGAAATTCCTCTCCTTCGATCCACAGCGTCATGTTCATCTCAGACTCGCGTTGGAGTGGCTTTCCGCGCGGCCACGGAGCTTCCACGGACTGACGGCTCCCCGCGAGGAATAAGACGCTTCGTGCCGGGCGTCCCATAAGCTCTTGAGGCCCGCCGCCAGGACGGCCACCCGTTTTTCCTCGCTCGATTCGATCGGGGTCTCCTTTTCCATATCGGCGATGAAATGCGTCGTATAGTCCCCGCCGAGAAAACGGGGATGAGACAGAATCCGCTTGAAAAAAGGGACGGTGGTCTTGATGCCGTAGATGCGGTATTCGGACAAAGCGCGCCGCATGCGCCGCAGGGCCTCGTCCCTCGTCTTTCCCCAGGCGATCAGCTTGGCCAGCAAGGGGTCGTACTCGAAGGGGACGACGAAACCTTCGTAAACGCCGCTGTCCTCGCGGATGCCGAATCCTCCGGCCGGGTTGTGGAGATGAAGGATCCTCCCCGGCGAGGGGAGAAAATCGTTGTCGGGGTCCTCGGCGTAGATGCGGCATTCCAGAGCGCACCCCTGGGGCCGGATGTCTTCCTGTTTGAGGTCGAGAGGAATCCCGGCGGCGATCTCGAGTTGCGCTTTCACGAGATCGATTCCGGTGACCATCTCGGTGATGGGATGTTCGACTTGGAGCCTGGCGTTCATTTCCAGGAAATAGAAATTTTTTCGGCCGTCGACGATGAACTCCACGGTGCCGGCGTTCCGGTAGCCGATGCCGGCCGCCGCGCGAACCGCCGTCTCCCCCATGCGGCGCCGCGTCTCGTCGTCGAGGAAAGGCGAAGGCGTCTCCTCGAGGACCTTCTGGTAGCGCCTCTGCAGGGAGCATTCCCGCTCGCCCAGAAAAACGGTCCGGCCGTGATGATCGGCCAGGATTTGAACCTCGATGTGATGAGGATCGTCGATGTACTTCTCGATGTAAACCGCGGAATCGCCGAAGCTTGATTCGGCCTCCGAGCGGGCCATGTTGAACCCGGACGCCAATTCCGAGGCGTCACGGACGAGGCGCAATCCTTTCCCTCCTCCGCCTCCCGAGGCTTTGAGCAGGAGAGGGTAGCCGACCTGAGCGGCGGCGTCCCTCAGATCGCGCTCGTCCCGGATGGGCTCCATGGTTCCGGGAATGATCGGGACGCCCGCTTCGGACATGACTTTGCGGGACGTGGTCTTTCGCCCCATCAAGTCCATAGGCCGGGAGGGGGGGCCGATGAAAGCAAGGCCCTCCTGCTCGCACCTCTCCACAAAACGGGCGTTCTCGGCCAGGAATCCGTAGCCGGGATGAACGGCTTCCGCTCCGCAGGAGCGGGCGACGGCCAGAATCTTCTCGATGTTCAGATAAGATTCGGCGGGCGAGGAGCCGCCCAGCGCGTAGGCCTCCTCCGCCAGGCGCACGTGCAGGGCGGCGCGGTCGACTTCGGAATAAACCGCCACGGGGACAATACCCATCTCGCGGCAGGCCCGGATCACCCTGACGGCGATCTCGCCGCGGTTGGCGATCAGGATTTTGCGGAACATCTCGGCGGTTTCCTCACAGGGGGATGTTGCCGTGCTTGCGCGGCGGGTTTTTGTCCCTTTTATTTTCGAGCATGCGCAGGGCGGCGATGAGCTTGATCCGGGTGAAGCGCGGCTCGATGACCTCGTCCAGGAACCCTTTTTCGCAGGCGACATAAGGGTTGGCCAGTTTCTCCCGGAATTCCCGGATTTTCTCCTCCCGCGCGCGGGCGGAATCCCGCGCCTTGTCGAGCTCTCGCTTGTAGACGATGTTGACCGCGCCCTCCGGCCCCATGACCGCGATCTCGGCCTGGGGGTAGGCGAAATTGACGTCGGCCCGTATGTGTTTGGACGCCATGACGCAATAGGCGCCCCCGTAGGATTTCCGGGTGATGACCGTCAGCTTGGGCACGGTCGCCTCCGCGAACGCGTAGAGGAGCTTGGCGCCGTGGCGGATGATGCCTCCGTGCTCCTGGGCCACCCCCGGCAGGAACCCGGGCACGTCTTCGAAGGTGACGAGAGGAATGTTGAACGCGTCGCAGAATCGGACGAAGCGGGCTCCCTTGTCCGAGGCATTGATGTCCAGGGCGCCGGCCAGGTGTTCGGGCTGGTTGGCCACGACGCCCACCGGCCGTCCGGCCAGCCGGCCGAATCCGACGACGATGTTCCGGGCGTATTCGGACTGGACCTCCAGGAAACAACCGTCGTCCACGACCGGCCGGATGATCGTGCGGATGTCATAGGACAGATACGGGTCGTCGGGCACGGCTTTGTCCAGTTCCAAGCATTCCCTGTCCCAGGGATCGGAGGCGCTCTTGAGGGGCGGGTCTTCCATGTTGTTGGAGGGCATAAAAGACAAAAGCTCGCGGATGAGCTCCAGGGCCTGCTCCTCGCCCGGCGCTGCGAAGTGAGCCACGCCGCTCAAGGCGTTGTGTGTCTCGGCGCCGCCCAATTCCTCCATGGTCACTTCTTCATGCGTGACGGCCTTGATGACGTCCGGACCGGTGATGAACATGTGGCTTCGGCCCTCGACCATGATGATGAAATCGGTGATGGCCGGGGAATAGACCGCCCCCCCGGCGCAGGGCCCCATGACGGCCGAGATCTGGGGGACGACTCCGGACGCCAGGACATTGCGGAGAAAAATGTCGGCGTAGCCCGCCAGGCTGGCTACGCCCTCCTGGATGCGCGCCCCGCCCGAATCGTTCAATCCGACGATGGGCGCGCCGGCTTTCAGGGCCAGGTCCATGACCTTGACGATCTTGGCCGCGTTGGCCGCCGAAAGCGATCCGCCGAAGACCGTGAAGTCCTGGGCGAAAACGAACACCGTCCGCCCGTCCACCGTGCCGTAGCCCGAGACGACGCCGTCGCCGTAAGGACGGTTTTTGTCCATTCCGAAATCCACGCAGTCGTGGCGCACGAGCTTGTCCATTTCCTGAAACGATCCTTCGTCGAGAAGGAGCCGGATGCGCTCCCGGGCGGTCAGCTTCCCGGCGGCGTGCTGCTTCCGCACCCGCTCCTCTCCCCCGCCCGCTTCGGCGGAGGCGCTCCGCGCTTTCAAGTCGGCGATTTTGTCGTCGATGCTCATGGCCGGATCGTCCTCACTTGACCGCCCGACCCCAGTCTTTAAGAAACTTGTCGATGCCGATGTCGGTCAACGGATGATGGAAGAGTTTCTCGAGAACGGCGAAAGGAACCGTGGCGATATGGGCGCCCAGAAGAGCCGCTTCGATGACGTGGCGGGGGTGCCGGATGCTGGCGACGATGACTTCGGCCTGAAACCGGTAATTTTCAAACACGGTCAGGATCTCGCGGACAAGATCCATGCCTTCCTGGGAAATGTCGTCCAGCCGTCCGATGAAGGGGCTGACGAAGCGCGAACCGGCCTTGGCCGCCAGGAGCGCCTGGGCGGTGGAAAAAACGAGCGTCGTGTTGACCTTGATCCCTTCCTGGGCCAGGGTGCGGGTGGCTTTCAATCCTTCCCGGGTCAGGGGGATTTTGACCGCGATGTTCGGCGCCATGGCCGCCAAGCGGCGCGCTTCCTCGACGATGGGCCCGGCTTCCGAGGCCACGCATTCGACCGAAACCGGACCGGGCACGACCCTGCAGATTTCCGCGACGAGATCGGCGAAGGCCGTCTTCTCCCTGGCGACGAGCGTGGGATTGGTGGTGACTCCGTCCAGGATCCCCCAGCCCGCGGCTTCGCGGATTTCCTCGAGGTTGGCGGTGTCGATAAAAAATTTCATCTTGCCCTTCCTTTCGCGTTTATGTCTTTCTTCTCCCGTTCTCTCTCTCCCGCCGCGGCACCTCGGCGTCTTCGTCCATGGCCATCGTGTTGGACAACGTCCCGATGCCCTCGATCTGGACATCCACCCGGTCGCCGGGCTTCATGGGGCCGACGCCCGGCGGCGTGCCCGTAGTGACGAGGTCCCCGGGCAGGAGGGTCATCACCCATGAGATCGCCCTCAGAAGCTCGGGGACGGAGAAGATCAAGTTCCGGGTGTTGGACGATTGACGGAGCTTGCCGTTGTGGAACGTCTTGATTTCCAGGCGGTCGGACGGCAGGCCGACGGCGATGCACGGCCCCGCGGCGGCGAAGGTATCGAACGACTTGGCCCGCGTAAACTGGACGTCCCTGTCCTGGAGATCGCGCGCTGTGACGTCGTTGAAACAAGTGAGGCCGAGGATGTACGGGCCGACATCCGCATCCGCGCTCAAATGACGCGCGCCCCGGCGGATGACGACGGCCAGTTCGCCTTCGTAGTCCACCCGAGAGGACGCTCGCGGATGAAGAATGATCCCGCCGGGACCGACGAGCGCCGAGGGCGGTTTGAGAAACAAAAGCGGTTCTTTCGGAAGCTCCTTGCTCCTTTCTTGGGCATGGCCGCGGTAGTTGATTCCCACGGCCACGATCTTGCTCGGCTCGCAGGGCGGCAGGAGTCGGATCCGGCCGATGGGGATCCCCTCCTCTTCGGTTTCGAAATCCTCGAAAACCGAACCCCGGAGGGGATGGAGACGGTCCTCCCGCAGGACGCCGAAAACAGGACGGCCCTCGAGGAGAAAACGATAGATCTTCATGAATGAGCCGCCCGCAGGGAATCCGACACTCCATCCGAAAGCCGGCTGCGGTTCCCGGCTTTGTCTTCGGCGCTAACAGCATATTCGTATCGCTTGGCCTTTTCAACCGCCCGGTCGACGAAGGCCGTCTCGGTTACGAGCTCCGGATTGAGGAGCAAGAACTTCTCTTCGCCCTCCTCCCGACGCCAGATGCGGTAGCCGGCCAGGTCGTTCTCCGTACCCCGGTCCCAGACAAGACTGATGAAGTCTTCTCCCGGAAGCGTCGCCAGCCCCGAGGGCGCAGCCGGAGGAAACGTGTCTCGGGGCGCGACTTCGAGAACGGCGCTCTCATCGCTTTCGGCGTAGGGCTCCTCAGTGCCGACGACCGCCCGGACGGCATAACGATAGGCCCGGCCGAATTCGATTT
>JAFGAV010000041.1 GCA_016933515.1 Candidatus Aminicenantota bacterium | reverse complement strand
CCCGGCAGGAGAATGATCGGATTGAACGAAAAGCCGTAAAGGATCATGTCGCATTCCGGGCTCAGGCTCAACGCCCCGAAATTCAGGTCGAGGTTGGCGCCGGCCAAACCCGAAAGGACGGTGCCCGAATAGTTGTCGTACAGGATCCCGCCCCGGATGTAGAAGTTGAACGGTCCCGAGGCCTCGGCGCGCGGCGCGGCGATCATGACCAGCGCGGCGGCGCCCAAGAGGATTACAAGGGTTTTTTTCATGGGTTGTCCCTCCGTGCCTGGGATTCTATTCTGTTTCAGGTCGATTTGCAAGCGGGGAGAAAATGACGTGCGGTTCTCCTGGCCGATTTTCTTCACTAATCAATCGGGGGACATAATACCCAGTAACCTTCATTCAATTCATTTTGTTTTAGGGAGCCGGGGAGGGGATGTCGCGAATGGGGAATGATTTTTTCCTCTCCGGCACGAGGCTTCTTGGCTTCTCTGTTTTCCGCTATTTGAGCTCCTCGAGCTTCGCGGCGAACGCCTCGTAGGCCGGTCGTCCGAACAAAACGAACCGGACGAGCTCGGGGCGGCTGTTCTCTTTCAGGAAAGCGATGACCGTTCGCAGGGCGACGTCGGCGGCGAGTTCGAGCGGATAGCCGTAGACGCCGGTACTGATCGCGGGAAAGGCAACGCTGCGGCAGCCGTGCTCGACCGCCAATTCCAGGCTACGGCGGTGAGCGCCGGCCAGAAGCTCGGGCTCCCCGCTCTTCCCGCCGGACCAGACCGGCCCCACGGCGTGGATGACGTGCTTGGCCGGCAGGCGGCCGGCGCCTGAAATCACGGCCGAGCCCGTCGGGCAGCCGTCGGGATACAGGCGGTCGGTCTCCTCCATAATGGCCGGGCCGCCGCCGCGATGGATCGCGCCGTCCACTCCTCCTCCGCCCTCCAGCCGGCTGTTGGCGGCGTTGACGACGGCGTCGACGCGCTGGTCGACGATGTTCCCCTCGACAAGCTCGAGAGTTTGTCCGGCGATCTTAGCTTTCATTTTATTCCCCTTGAAGCAGAAGCCTTCAGTCAGTCGGTTAGATTATAAATCCGGCGGGCGTTGCCGCCGAGGATGAGCGCCTTGTCCCGGTCCGGAATGTCCAGGCCGCGGACGCGGGCGATGATTTTTTTGAGATTGTTTTTTCCATAGGGCGTGTCCGAGCCGAGGAGGAGCCGGTCCGGGCCGAAGGCATCGAGGGTCCGCAGGAGCCGGCCGATGGGCGTCAGGTTGGGAGGCGAGATGTCGAAATAGACGTTGGGCAGGGCGGCGCGGCCGGCCCCGGCAAAGATCTCGATGCCGAGCATGTGGGCGACGACGAACGTCGTCCCCGGATGAGAAGCGGCTAGGCTGACCAAGGCCCGGGCGTCGCGCTTGGCGTAGAGATGGATGAAAATCGGCAGGCCTTCGGCGCCGGTCCAGCCGGCCAGTTCATGCATGGCCGCCGAATCGATTTCGAACTTCTGGAAGCACTGGTGGAGCTTGACGGCGACGAAGTTCCATTCGGCGTGTTTTTCCTTGAGCGTGTCCTGAAAATCCGGGGCCGACGGATCGGCCCAATACGCCTGATAGAGCCGTCCGGGGAACGGCCGCACGAGCCCGGCGACGTAGGCGTTGCTCTCGACGACATCGAACTCCCTGGCCACGCGGATGTTGGCCAGGCGGAGATAGCGGTTCACCCAAAATCCGAATCCGCGTTTCTTGAAATATTTCGTCAGATCCGGGATGGGCCATTTCTTCGGCGTGTTGATCGGCCCCGGGCAGAGGATGGCTTTGTCCGCGCCGGCCTCGTCCATGGCGCGGACGACGTCCCCGCCGCGGCAGAATTCGCCCGAAGTGTGGGCGTGGGCGTCGACAACGATCGCGCACCCTTCGGATTTATTCGATCCGGACGATTTGCTGGCTTTGAGCATGGCTCCGCGTTTTCGCCGGCCTAGGACGACCCTCGGGCCTCCATGAAATTCCCGTCTGTCACGCTGAGCGATCTCTCGGGAAAGAGGCGCCCATTGCGATCGGATCAACGCACGAAAGCCTTGCGGCCGGCGTAAACCGCCTTCGGTCCCAGCTCCTCCTCGATGCGCATAAGCTGATTGTATTTTTCCACGCGCTCGCCGCGGCAGGGCGCGCCGGTTTTGAGATGGCCCGTTCCCATGGCCACCGTGAAGTCGGCGATGAACGAGTCCACGGTCTCGCCGCTCCGGTGCGAGACCATGGCTCCCCAGCCGGCCGCGCGCGCCATGTCAATCGCTTCAACGGTTTCGGTGACCGTGCCGATCTGGTTCAGCTTGATGAGAACGGCGTTGGCGACGTCCGCATCGATGCCCCGTTTGATGCGCTTGACGTTGGTGACGAACAGGTCGTCGCCGACGAGTTCGATTTTTTGCCCCAGCGTTTCGTTCAGAAGTTTCCACCCCGTCCAATCGTCCTCGGCCAGCCCGTCCTCGATGACGGCGATGGGGAAGCGCGAAGCCCAGTCGGCATAGAGGGCGACCATTTCCTCCGAGATGATTTTCCTGTTTTCCGTTCGCAGGAGGTAGCGGCCGTCCTCGAAAAAGGCGCTCGAAGCCGGGTCGAGGGCGATGACGATGTCTTTTCCCGGCGCGAATCCGGCCTTCTCGATCGCGCGGAGGATAAATTCCACGGCCTCCTCGTTCTTCTTCAAGCCGGGCGCGAATCCGCCCTCGTCGCCCACTCCCGTGGCATGGCCCGCTTTTTTGAGGAGGCCTTTGAGCTCGTGATAGACCTCGGCGCCCCAGCGGAGCGCCTCGCGGAAGTTCGGCGCGCCGACGGGCGCGATCATGAATTCCTGGAAATCCGTGGCCTGCCAGTTGGCATGCACGCCGCCGTTGAGGATGTTGAACATCGGCACGGGGAGGAGATGGGCTTCTTCGCCTCCGAGGTGCCTGTAGAGCGGCACGCCGCGCGCGGCCGCCGCGGCGCGCGCCGCGGCCATGCTGACGCCCAGGACGGCGTTCGCGCCGAGGCGGCTTTTCGTCTCCGTTCCGTCGAGCGAGATCATGACCTGATCGACGGCCGCCTGGTCGAGAGCGTCAAGCCCCATGACGGCCTTGGAGATTTTCTCGTTTACGTTCGCCACGGCCAGGAGGACGCCCTTGCCCTTGTAGCGTCCGGCGTCCCCGTCACGGAGCTCGAGGGCCTCGTGCGCGCCCGTGGAAGCGCCCGAGGGAACGGCCGCCCGCCCCGAGGTCCCGCTTTCAAGCATGACTTCGACCTCCACGGTCGGATTGCCGCGCGAGTCGAGAATCTCGCGGGCGATAACATTCTTGACGGCTGTCTTCATCATCATCCTCCGATCATGATTCCATCAGGATGGTTTTGGCATTCATCATACGTTTTTGTGCGTGTTCCTTCAACCTTGAAGGCAAGTGGGACGAGAGTTTCGGCGGGCAACGGGATCGGCCGAAGAAAAACGCCGAATATCAGGACAGCCAATCCTCGCAAACCAGTCTTGGAATCCTGCGGAATTCGCGCAGGTTGTGGGTGACGAGAACGGCCCTTCGGCTGAGGGCGTGGGCCCCGATTTGTGTGTCGAGGGGACCGATGGGCGTTCCGGATTTTTCGAGCGTCGCCCGGATTGACCCGTAGCTTTCCGCGGCGGCTTCATCGAAATCGGCGACTTCAAGGGGGAGAAGAAACTCGGTCAAGGCCAGGCGGTTCTTTTCCCGATGAGCGCTTTTTTCCACCCCGAAATGAAGCTCGGCCAGCGTGACCGCCGAGATGCCCGTCTCGCCGGGCTGGAGCGACGTCAGTCGGCGCAGCATCGAGCCGGACCGGCGCTTGATCAGGGCGATGCAGGAGTCCGTATCGAGCATGTATCTCATCAAAGAGCTTCTCGCTTCTGCCCCTTCGGCTGCTTCCGATCGGCCATGAAATCGTCCGAAAAATCATTAAGGCTTCCGACAAGGGGATCCCAAATCCCGCGGCATGGAAGGAGGATGACGGCGTTGCCGGACTTTTTGACGTAAACAAATTCACCCTCGAAACGGAATTCCTTGGGCAGACGCACCGCCTGGCTCTGCCCGTTCCGGAAGAGTTTTGCCGTTTTCATGGACGCTCGTTCAATATATATATTATTCATATATACTATTTACACCGGTCCGTCAAGGTTTTCATCTGATTGTGATGACGACTCACGGCCCCGGAGATTCTCGCCGCGCTTATCCTCAGGCCGGCGGACCTATCCTTTGCCCCGGATCCAGGCGATAACCGGGCTGCCCGTGTAGGGCAGTTCGGCTGTGAGCGGGCCGCCCTCGGCGGATTCCTTCGATATCCAGGCCGCGGTCTCCGTGTCGAGGACATCGACGAGGTATCGGCCGCGGGGGAGATTGATAATCATCTGCGAAGGCGATGTTTCGGCCGGCTCGCGGCGCGGCTCGCACCACAGGCAGAAGCCGGCCGGCCCGGAGAGAAGCCCGAACCGCTTGACCCAGGCCGGAAGGCGCCTGACGAGGTCGTGCCGTCCGCCGGCGAGCGCGTCGGGATTGAGCCCCGGCGGCCGCACCTCGGGTGCCAGAGCTTCCTCGACGAGCGCATGGACCCTGCGGACGGCGAGCATGCCCGGACGTTTCGCGGATTTCCTCATTCCTTTATCTTAACCGGCTTTCCCGATTTTTCACAGAGTGGATTTCTATCAGCGGCGACGCGTCGCCGCTGCTCCGGCGATTGACAGCCCGCCGCGGCGCGGCTATAGTGGTCCTCAGCGGAGGTTGACGCCCCATGCCCCCCAAGCATCAAAGGCCTTACCTGCCCTTCGGCGACCTGAAGACGGCCCCTTGGTACGGAAAAAACATCCTGTCGGTCGGACAATTCGGCCGCTCCGACCTCGAATACTGCTTCAGCGTCGCCCATGAGATGCGGATCATGGTAGAGCGCGTGGGCACTTTCGATCTCCTCAAGGGGAAAATCCTGGCCAACCTGTTCTACGAGCCCTCGACCCGCACCCAGGCCTCGTTCATGGCCGCCATGCAGCGCCTCGGCGGGGCGGTCATCCCCATCAGCGAAGTGCACTACTCCTCGGTGGCCAAGGGCGAGAGCCTGCCCGACACGGTCCGGACGCTCGGCTGCTACGCCGACGTCATCGTCATCCGCCATCCCGAGGTGGGCTCAGCGGCCCTGGCCGCGCAGCACGCCCAGAAGCCCGTGATCAACGCCGGCGACGGCGTCGGCGAGCACCCCACCCAGGCCCTCCTCGACACCTTCACCATCCGCGAGGAGCTGAGGCGGCTCGACAACCTCAACGTGACCATGCTCGGCGACCTGAAATTCGGAAGGACCGTTCATTCCCTGGCCCGCCTTCTCGCCCGCTTCAGCGGCATCCGGCTGAATTACGTTTCGCCCGAGGAGCTGGGCATGCCGCGGGATGTTATGGATGAGGTTTCGGCGGGCAAGATCCCCCAGCGGGTCGAGACGCGCCTCGACGACGTCCTCCCCGAAACCGATGTCCTTTACGTCACCCGCGTTCAGAAGGAACGCTTCGAGAAAGCGGCGGACTACGAGAAGGTCAAGGACGCTTACGTCATTACGGCCGAAACGATGAAGGCGGCCAGGAAGGATATGATCGTTATGCACCCTTTGCCGCGGGTAAACGAGATCAGCATGGACTTCGACTCCGATCCGCGGGCGGCCTATTTCCGCCAGATGGAATACGGCCTTTACGTCCGCATGGCCCTCCTGGCCATGGTGCTCGGCAAGGCCTGACGCGCCGCCGGCCGCCGCCTTCCCGGCGGCTCCATGATGTTTTGTGCGGTCCGTCCGCCGTGAGCCTTGACCCTCAGACTGGAATTCTAACCACACAATTCGTCATAGAGCCCTTCCCGGCTTGCCGTCGGCCGGGATGTCGCTTATAATACTTCCCTTAACAAAGGGAACCGCATTTTATGCTCTCAACCGAAGCGAAAATCAATGCCCTGACGGTCAACATCCGCAAGGTCTTCGTCGGCGACCCGGCCGTCGTCCGGCTGGTCGTTACGTCGCTTCTCGCCCGCGGGCATCTCCTCATCGAGGATGTGCCCGGCATCGGGAAGACGCTCCTCGGCATCGCCCTGGCCCGCTCGATCGACGCCACGTTCCGCCGCATCCAGTTCACGAACGACCTCCTGCCGTCCGACATCCTGGGCCTGTCGATCTACAATCCCCGCGAATCCTCATTCGAGTTCAAGTTCGGCCCGATCTTCAGCCACATCATCCTGGCCGACGAGATCAACCGCACGACGCCCAAGACCCAGAGCGCGCTTCTCGAGGCCATGAACGACCTCCGGGTGACGATCGACGGCGCGACCCACGCCCTGCCCGAGCCGTTCATGATCATCGCCACCCAGAATCCCGTCGAATACCACGGCACCTTTCCCTTGCCTGAAGCCCAGCTCGACCGTTTCCTGCTGCGCCTCAAAATCGGTTATCCGAGCCCCTCCGACGAGGCGGACATCATCCGCGGCCGGGATTACTACGAGCTTGCCCGGGAGCTCGCGCCCGTCCTCGGCAAGGAGGACGTCCTCGACCTCCAGCGCCGGGTGGAGGAGGTGCGGGTCGAGGAATCGCTTCTCAACTACATGATCGAGCTCTCGGCGCGGACGCGCTCCATGCCCAAGATCAAGCTGGGCGTGAGCCCCCGCGGGACCTTCCTCCTCCGCCGGGCGTCCCAGGCCTATGCCCTCACTTTCGGCCGGGACCACGTTCTTCCCGACGACGTCAAGGCCGTGGCCGTCCCCGTTCTGGCCCACCGCCTGATGATCGACTCCCAGGCCTACGGCCTGCCCCGCATCCACGAATCGGACGGCCTGGTGCGCGACGTCCTCGACCGGGTCCCCATTCCGATGTGAGGGGGGGCGGCCATGCGGCTGACGCGTCTCGGAGGCCTGATCATCCTCGCCTCGGCGCTGGCCTTTCTCGGCGCTTTGATCAGCGCCAACAACCTCCTGTACCTGATCTTCAGCTTTCTCGTTTCCACGGTCGTCCTATCGGTCTTCCTCAACGGCCGGAACCTCTCCCGCCTGAGTTTCCGAGCGCATTTTCCGGACCAGATCTTCCAGGGCAGTCCGTTCGACCTCGAGCTCGAAGTGCGGAACGGAAAGCGGAGGCCGGCTTTTCAAATGACGGTCGTCTCGGAAACGGGCGGAGTCCGGCGCGCCGTCGGCCGCTTGGAGAGGGGGGGAGCGGTAGAGGTCACGGTTCCCGCCGTTTGCCTTCGCCGGGGGCGGAATGTGTTCGCCGGCCTCTCGGTCGAGAGCGGGTTTCCCTTCGGCTTTTTCTTGGGGCGCAAGCCTGTCGCCGGCCTGGAGGCCACGGCCTATCCCGCCGTCTATGAGATGTACGGGCGCCAGGGGGCTCCGGCCGGCGTTCGGGAGGAGGCGGTTTCCCTTCCCCAACGCGGCGTGGGGGACGAATTCCACGGCCTGCACGAATATTCCGGAGACGAGGACGCTCGCCTCATCAACTGGAAGCTCACGGCCAAAACCGGCACGCCGCTCGTCACGGAATACTCCCAACCCCTCGGCCGAAAGATCACTCTGACCGCGGACGGAACGCCGGGCCCGGAGACCGAGGCCCGCATCGCCGAATGCGCCTCGCTGGCCCGCTTTTACATCGACGCCGGCGCCGAGGTTCGGCTTCTGACCGACGAGGGCGACATCGGTTTCGGTCGGGGGCTCATTCACCTCGACCGGCTTCTCAACGCCCTGGCGCTCCTGGGGGAGGGCAAGGAGATCCGGACGACGCGCGGGGTGCCGGGGAAAAAAAGAGAAAAGCGTCCCCGGCTTGTCCTTTTCCAGTCGGACTGGCTTCTTGGCCTGGCCTCGGTGACGACGGCGGTCGCTTCGCTCTCCCTGCTGCTCATCGAGGAGATGAGCGCGTTCACGGTCCTCCCTCTGGCCGCGGTCATCCCTCTCGGCCGGATCTTCGACCGCCGCCGATCCCACCCGCTGCCTAAAGTCCTTTTGGATATCGCCGCCGTGCTCTACGGGCTTTTCTTCCTCTTCGTCGACATGCCTCGGTCGGGAACGCTCCGGTCGGTCACGCGCCTCGTCGTTTTCATCCTTGTTTATCTTCTTCTCAATCCCAAGCGCGAACGGCAGCTCCGGCAGCTTTTCCTGGCCAACTTCCTTGTCTTCTTCCTCGTTTCGGGGCAGGCCGTCTCGCCGCTCTATTTCCTCTTTTTCCTCGTCTATTTCCTGTGCGCCTTTCTCTGGCTGGACAAGTGGCAGGAGGAGCGGCCCTCACTCCGGACGTCCGTTCGCCCGACGGGCGTGGCCGCCCTGGCCGCCGCTTCGCTCGTTTGCGCCGCGGCCATGTTCGTCTTCATGCCGCGCTTATACAGCCCCCGCATGCAGCAGCTCCTGGCCTATTCCGGCCTGAGCCGATTCCGGACCGGCCTCCACTCGCTCGAAGGCCTGACCGGCGAGGTCGAGCTGGGCTATTTCGGGCCGCTGCGAAGCAATACGACCCGGGCGCTGCGCGCGAGCTTTCTGGACGCCCGGGGCCGCCTGTCTCGGCCGGAGACGGTCCGCATCCGGGCGGCGGCATTCGACTCTTTCGACGGCCGGCGCTGGACACGGTCCCGCAAAGAATTCCGCTATCGCCTTTCGGATGAGGCCCTCGATTCGCGGAACGGTTATGTCCGGCTGCGGAAGCGGGGAGGGAAAATAGCCTTTCTTGATCCTCCTCCGTCCGGGAGCGAATTTATCGAGGAATTTTACGTGTATCCCATGGCCGGCGCTTTTGTTTTCAGCCGGGGAGGCATCGTCGCCCTGGAGGCTGAAGGCCGTTCGGCCTTTTTCGATTGGACGGACACGGCTTACATGCCTTCGATGTACGCGGAGGCCATGAGCTACCGGCTTCGGTCCGGAGAAGAGGCGCCGCTTTTCTACAGGAACATCGATGACTACGACCGGATCCTGGAGGAAGGATACCTTCAGCTTCCTGAAGAGAACAGCGACCTTCGCCGCCTCGCCCGGCGCGTCCTGGCCGGCAGGGACGACGCCCGGTCCAAGGCCGAGGCCTTGGAATCGTATTTCCGCGGCGGCTACAGGTATTCCTCGGAGCCGGAGCACGCGAGGCAGTCAGTGGCGGAATTTCTGTTTCAGACGCGGGCGGGGAACTGCGAGTATTTCGCCACGGCCATGTGCCTGTTGCTGCGCCAGGAAGGCGTCCCGGCGCGGTTGGTCATCGGGTTCCTGAGCGACGACTGGAACGAATACGGCCGGTTTTTCGACGTCCGGCAGAGCGACGCCCACGCCTGGGTCGAGGCCTTCGTTCCGGAGAGAGGGTGGCTGGCCTTCGATCCCACGCCGGCGGAATCCGCATCCGGCGCGGCGGCGGGATTTCTGGGCGCGTTTTTCAGGCGTTTTCGCAGCTATTTCAACGCTGCCGAGGTCCGCTGGTACCGCTACGTCGTCGGCTACGACCGCTTCACGCAGCGGAGCATCACCGGCCGCCTGAGTTTGGAGATCAGACGCAACCTGGCCCGTCTTCTCATCGGCCTCGCCGCCCTCGTCGGGGCCGTCCTTGTCCTCCGCACGGCCAAGCCCTGGCGGATGCTCCGGGCGAGGAAGAGGGGCCGGGCGGGAAGCGCCCATTTCTACTACGGCCTTCTCAATGCGCTTGAGAAGAAAGGATTCGCGCGCCGCGGCCCGCAAACGGGTAAAGAGTTTGCCGAGGACGTCCTCGCCCGCCGGCCGGACCTCGCGCCGCTGCGGAATGTCACGGAGGCGTTCTACGCCGTCCGCTACGCCGGCCGGGAGCTCGGCCCCGCGGAGCTGGCCGCCGCCGAGCACGCCTCCCGCGCCGTCCGCCATTCGTTAAAATAGGCAGACACAATACCCGTTCAACAGACAAAATCGGACTTTATCTGAATATCCATAAAGGGAATTTGATAAAGAGGCCGTGTGTCCCCCCATTTGAATAATTCCCTCCCCCCCCATTTCTCTGTCCGCCTCTAGGAGACCAAATTTTTTTATTTTTTATGCGTTTGGCTGAAAAACGAAAAAGAATGAAATGGGGTTCATTGGTATTGTGTCCCCCTCTTAACCCCTATAGATTAGCATCCGGGCGAGCAGACCTTGATTTTCAAAGTCATGTTGACCCGCACGGCCTTGCGCTGCGGCGTGGCCGGCAGAGAGATCTCCCGCACGAACGTTTCCTCCGCCACGGATCGGTCGCCCTCGGCCTTGATGTTCAGGGTGAAGTCCTCGTTTCGCGGATCGGAAATTTTCGTCGCCCGGGTGACGAACCATTCGGCGTCCATCAGGGGGAATTCGAGAAAGTCGGCCTCGAGCCCCACGGCGTGAACGGAGATCAGGGCGTAAAATCCGACGGACTTGAGGTCGAAGTCGGAATGGACTTTTTCCAGGGCGAGTTTCATCTCGTTGTCCGTGGCTTCGCCCGTGAAATAGAGGAGGAAGTGCCGCGAGGAGACGGGCGGGACGGGGCAGTGACAGAAGGCCGGGGCGAACGTGCCGGGCAGGGCGAAGGGCTCCATGGAGAGGTCGCATTTGAAATCCCGCGCCCGGCCGCGCATGCGGCCGCGAAGATAGACGGCCGGATCGCCGGGCCGGCGCGCTTCGAACGAGAGCCACATCTCCCCGGTGAGCCGGTAGGACATGACGTAAAAGGGCTCGCCCTTGTGCAGCAGCTCCAGGCGGTAATCGCCTTCGACCGTTCCCTTGTAGTATGAGCAGTTTTGCATAAGCTTGCCGTAAACGTCGCTCCCCAGGGCCGCCAGGGTTCCGGTCATGTAGCCGGCGAAGCCGATCGCCGACGGCTTGGCCGTAAGAATGAGGTGAAAATAGGTCTGGATGGCCTGCTGGACCGCGGGATGAAGATTGTGGACCGCGGCCGCCAGGCCGAGATTGACTCCGATCTCGCTGATTTTCGAGACGAGGAAGTTGTTGAGGGCTCCGAGAAGTTCGCAGAACTCGTAATAGCCGAGCCAGACATGGCACCATTCGGCCGACTCGCGCGTGCTTTCGAGCGCCGATCGAATGGGCGGCATCCGCCGTTCGATCTCCTCGACGGCGTCGTTCGAGTCGTCGGCGGCCTTCTCCAGGGCTTGAAGAACCTCGTGGGGCAGGCCGTCGCGGTGGAGCCGCAGCTGCTCCTCCAGGCGCCGCGCCGCGTCTCGCAGGATGGCCAGGTGGCGCGTCATCTCTTCCGCGCGCTCAAGGATCTCGTTTGTGGCACGCAGCATGTCGTCCTTGCCCTCGAAGTCGGGATATCCGGCGAGCGCCCCGCGGAACTCCCCGAATCCCTCTTCGGTCACGTCGACGACCTCAGTCACGCCGGCGGCGCACTCCTCGGCAAAGACGCCGGCGGTGATGACGAACAAAGCCGAAGCGGCCTGGGCCGTTCCTTTTTTCGCCGCCCGCACCGTCCAGGTCCCCGGCCATGTCGTTTCGTTGAATAGAAACGCGAAGCTCCCGTCCTGAGCCGCGGCCACCTCGCGGGTCAGGCTCTTCTGGGGCGCCGGCGGGAAGAGCGTGATTTCCACGATCGCGCCCCGCGGCTCGGGTTTGACATACCCGAAAATCTTTACCGCGGCTCCCGTGAAAGCGCGCTCCGGCTCGACATAGACGCCGACCTGAGCACTCTCCCCCGTCCCAGCGGCCAAACGGAAAAGAAAAACCGCGGCGAGAACGGCAAAAACGGTGACGGCGGATTTTCGCATGTTCAGTCCCCCTTGGTCAGGTCGAGGCCGATGAGGACGCCGCGGACTCAAGGGCGATGGGGCCATTCTCTTTTCCGATTGTTCCCTCCGAGGGCGGCGGGATCGACGTCTCATCCTTTCCGTTTATGGGTTCATTATATTGAAATCCGGTCTTTCAGGGAAGGAGCGTCGCAGGCAAGCGATTGCTGTTTTATCATTCCAACTCGCCCAGAAAATAAGGTTGATAGGCATTGTGTCCCCCTCTTTTCTGGTCATGGACCATATTGACGGCTGCCGTTCCGATTGCCTTGACGTGTTAGATGGGAAAGACGCTTCCGCGATATTCTTTCCGCTTGCATAGATACGCCGTTTCGCGCTATACATCCCTGTGCCCGGGGAAAACATCCCTGCGGCCGCAAACAGGAAGAAGAAAAATCGAAAAAGAGGGAAGGGAAAGAAAGACGGTCTATAAAACCGCCGAGACTCTCTCGGAGATTTTTGTCCTGGGCAGGTTCCAGTTTGTTTTCGGCGGCTTGCTGCTTTATCTTTTCGGCTGTCTTGTGGCGGCTGCGTCGGGCTTGCCGGTTTCCGTCGGGCAATGCGCCGCCGGATACGTCGTTCTTTTTTTTGCGCACCTGTCCGTTTCCTACAGCAACGATTATTTTGACTCTGAAGGAGACGAGCGGTCAAAACCCGCGCTCTTTTCCGGCGGAAGCGGAGTTCTGGTCAGGCGTCCGGAGCTCGGGAAGACAGCAAAAAGAATCGCCCTGGCGCTCATAGGGCTTTCCTTTGCTTCCGCCGTTGTCTATGTCTTGCTTTTTGGTTTCAGGCCGCTCTTTTTGGTTTACGTGCTGATTGGAAATTTTTTCGGATGGTTTTACAGCGCGCCGCCGCTGCGCTTTTCCGAAAAACTTTACGGCAACATTATTTTTGCGCTGACCGTATGCCTCATCGTTCCCGGCTACGGCAACTTTATCGCCGCCGGCACGATCACTCCGGAAATGCTTGTCTTAGCCGCGCCCCTTTTTTTCTACGGCTATGCTTTTACGATATCGGTGCAGGTGCCGGACATCGACGCGGACCGCAAAAATAAAAAAAGGAATTTCGCCTCTGTTTTCGGTGAAAAAAAGTCGTTTTTAGCAATGTTCTTGTTGGCGTCGCTGGCTTCGCTCTCTTTCCTTTTGATGCCTTTGTTTTTCCAGGCCAGGCTTCCTTATGCAAAATTCCTGGCGATTTCCGCCATCCCTTTGGGGGCTTCGATTTACTGTCTTTCGGCGAAAAAGAAAAAACCGGCCGCAAGGGCCCTGGCTGTGGCCGCTTCGGCAATGGTTTTTGTTTTGTCGAGCGACGTGGCTCTCTTTTTTTCGCTTTGAAGGACCCTGCGCTTTCGGGGGCGGGCATCGGCGCCTTCCGCTTCAAAGAAAAGAGCATTGATTATGACAGCGTCGATCATTCGTTTGAGAATAAAGGCATCGGGGTTTGAAACCGAATTTGAGACCGTGATTGCCGAAAACAAAGAAATCACGACCGTCGTCCTCGAGGGATACGTGGAAATCGCCCCGCCGGGACGGAAACCTTTCGTCCTGGAGAAAGGCCAGACCTACACCTGGTCCGGGAATAATTAGCGAAATAGGTAAGCTGTTCCCCGATTAAAAATCGAGGGCGACCTCGACGATCGGCGTGGAGGGATCGGGCCGGAGGGCGAAACCCCTCTTCCGGAACACGGCCAGCATGCGGGCGTTGTCCGAGGTCGTGACGGCCGTAACCGTCTTGACGCCCCAGCTCCGGGCGATCTCCAGGCAGTGGTCGGTGAGGATGCTCCCCAGCCCCTTGTCCTGCCAGGCGTCGCCGACGAGGACGGCGTACTCGGCCGTCTCGCGCATCGGATCGGCGACGAGCCTCCCCACGCCCGCCAGGCGCCGCCTCCCGTCGGCCTCGAGCTCGGCCACGATCGCCATCTCGCGGTCGTAGTCGATGTAGCAGTAGCGCGTCGCGACTTCGTGCGACTCCCAGAAAAAGAAATACCGGAACCGCGAGTAAATCGTCTCCCGCGAGCAGCTTCGCAGAAGATCCATCCACATGGGCTCGTCCTCGGGCTTGATCGGACGGAGCACGGCTGCCGTCCCGTCGCCGAGCACGGTCCGGCGGACGTATTCCTCGGGATAGGGCCGCAGGGCGAGGTGGGCGTAGGGCTTCACGGGCTTGCCGACGAGGCCGCGGTCGAGAATGACCCGGGCGTCGAGGGCGATGACCTCGGTGGGCGTCACGAGCAGCGGATTGATGTCGAGCTCCCGAATCTCGGGGTAGTCGGCCACGAGGTAGGACAGGCGGATCATGGCCTCGATGAGCGCATCGACGTTCACCGCCGGGCGGCCCCGATAGCCGCGAAGGAGCGGCCAGACCTTGAGCGATTCGAGCATGCGTCGGGCGAGCCGTTCGTTGAGCGGTGGAAAGCCGAGCGAGCGGTCGCGGAAAATTTCGGCCTCGACACCGCCCATCCCGGCCAGCATGACCGCCCCGAAGGTCGGGTCCTTGTTCGCCCCGAGGATCATCTCCACGCCGCCCTCGGTCCGGACCATGGGCTGCACCGTGACGCCCTCGAGACGCGCGTCGGGCCTGGCCGCCGCCGCCGCTGCCGTGACGCGGTCGAAGGCCCGGCGGACCGCCTCTTCGTCGCTCAGCCCGAGCGCTACGCCGCCGACGTCGGTCTTATGAATGATGTCGGAGGAGCGTATCTTTAGGACAACCGGGAAGCCCATCCGTCCGGCGGCGGCCGCCGCCTCGTCCGCAGTTTCGGCCGAAACCGGCCGCGCCGTGCGGATGCCGTAAGCCTCGAGGAGCGTCTTCGACACGTCCTCGCCCAGCGTCTCGCCTTGTCCGGCGACGAGCTTGTCGAACCGGGCGCGCACGTCCGCCCTGTCCACCGGAAACTCAACCGGGATGTCTTTGGGTGTCTCGTAGAGCGCCTCGAGGTTCCGGGCGTAGGCGACCAGAGTCATGAAGGCCCGCACGCCCTGTTCGGGCGTCGTGTAGGTGGGGATCCCGGCCTCGTTGAGGAGCCGGAGCCCCTCGGCCATGCTGCCCGCGCCCAAAAAGGCGGCCAGCACGGGTTTGCGCGCCTCGGGAGCGAGGGCGACGATCTCGCGGGCGATGGCCGTCGGGTTGGTCATGGCCTGGGGCGTGACGATGACCAGCACGGCGTCCACTCCCTCGTCCTCGAGGACGAAGCGCGCCGCCTTGGCGAAGAGTTTGGACTTGGCGTCTCCCAGGACGTCCACGGGGTTGCGGCGGGACCAGAAGGGCGGCAGGCTTTCGTCGAGCGCATCGAGCGTCTTTTCGCCGAGGCGCGCCAGCTCGCCGCTCTCGGCGATGAGCGCGTCGGCGGCCATGACCCCCGGGCCGCCGGCGTTGGTGACGATGCCCAGGCGCGGCCCCTTGGGGATTTTCTGGCGGCCGATGAGCTCGGCGACGTCGAAAATCTCTCCGATGTCGTCCACCCGGGCCAGCCCGGCCCGCTGGAAGGCGGCGTCGTACACCGCGTCCTCGGCGGCCAGGGCGCCCGTGTGCGAGGCCGCCACCGCGGCCGACTCGGGAAAGCGGCCCGCTTTGTAGGCGATGATCGGCTTCGTCCGGGCGAAGGCCCGCGCCGCGGTCATGAATTTCCGCGCCTGTCCGATCGATTCGATGTAAAGAAGAATGGATTTTGTCCGCTCGTCCTCGCCGAAGTAGTCGATGAGGTCGGCGAAGTCCACGTCCAAGGTGTTGCCGATCGAGACGAAGTGGGAAAATCCGATCTTTTCCTGCAGGGCCCAGTCGAGGACCGAGGTGCACAGGGCGCCCGACTGGGAGATGAAGGCGATGTGGCCGGGCGCAGGCATGGCCGCGGCGAAGCTGGCGTTGAGCTGAGCGGCCGGGGAGATGACGCCCAGGCAGTTCGGGCCGATGACGCGCATTCCGGGAAAGCGGCGCGCCTCGGCGGCCAGCCGCTCCTCGAGCGCCCGGCCCTCCGGGCCCGTTTCCCGGAATCCGGCCGAGACGACGATGACGCCCAGGATGCCGGCCTCGCCGCATTGACCCAGGAGATCCGGAACCTGGGCCGCGGGCGCGCAGAGAACGGCCAGATCGGGCGTCTTGGGCAGAGAGCGGACGTCGGGATAGCACTGGATGCCCATCACGGCCTCGAGGGTCGGATTCACCGGATAGACGACGCCGCGGAACCCTCCGCTCACCAGGTTGGAGAGGATTTTGCCGCCGACGCTCCTCGGGTTTACGGTCACGCCCACGAGGGCGATGCGCTGCGGCTTGAAGATGCGGTCCAGGCCGTG
>JAFGAV010000040.1 GCA_016933515.1 Candidatus Aminicenantota bacterium | reverse complement strand
TTTCCGAAGCCACCTTTAAATGGTTTTTTAATTCTATTAATCCCCCCATCCCCCTTAGCCAATTAAGGGGGGGCAAAAGGTAGGTGGCTTCGGAGAGGATGGGCGGTGCAGGGGTCGAACCTGCGGCCCCCGGTGTGTAAGACCGATGCTCTGCCGCTGAGCTAACCGCCCGGCCAGTGTCAGGTTAGAAAAAACCCGCCTCCCTGTCAATGCGACCCGATTGACAGATGTCTCTCCCTGTGATAGATTGCCGTTGCCTTGTCGTAGGCACAAATCCCGAATAAGGTTGCATAAATGATTGCTGTCATCCTAACCGGCGGAAAGCAATACAAGGTCCGAGAAGGGGATGTGCTCGATATCGAAAAAATCGGCGTCGAAACCGGACGGACTTTCGAATTCAGCAAAGTCCTCCTTATCGCCGACGGAGACACCGTAATGGTCGGCTCCCCGTTTCTCGCCCATGCCGGCGTCCGTGCGGAAGTTGTTGAGCACCGCAAGGGCGACAAGGTCCTGATTTTCAAGAAGAAGAGGCGGAAACAGTACAAGCGGCTCAGGGGCCACCGACAGCAATTGGTTCGCGTGAAGATCACGGACATCCTTCCGGATGTTTCCCAGGCGCCTGAAAAGAAGGCGGCTCCTGAGGCGGAAAAGCCCCGGCCGGCGCCCGCTCCTCCCGCGGCCAAGCCGGCCGAGCAAAAACCCAAGGCGGCGGCCAAAACCGTCCCGAAGGCCAAAGACGCCAAGGCCGCGCCGGCAAAAAAGACGGGCAGGCCGGCCAAAACGCCGAAGAAAAAAGCGGAGCCCAGGAAGGCGGCGGCCAAGACCGTCCCGAAGGCCAAGAAAAAGAAATAAAGGAGAACGGCTATGGCTCATAAAAAATCCGGCGGGTCGGCCCGCAACGGGCGTGAGAGCCGTTCCAAGCGCTTGGGCGTCAAGCGCCATGGCGGCCAGGCGGTCAACGCGGGCACGATCCTTGTCCGGCAGAGAGGAACGCCCATCAGGCCGGGCCTGAACGTCGGGCTCGGCAAGGACGACACCTTGTTTGCCCGGATCACGGGAGTCGTTAAATTCGAAGAAAAAGGAAGAAAGGGCAAGATCGTTTCCGTCCTGCCGCCGGTTTCTTGAGCATTCCTGCGGACCGGGACGGCGTGAGTTCCTTCCCCATAGCCGCTGTCGCGGCTCGTTAAAGGATGTTCGCCGATCGGGTTCAAGTGACTCTCCGCGCCGGCCGGGGGGGGAACGGCTGTCTCAGTTTCAGAAGGGAATGGGGCGTGCCGAAGGGCGGCCCCGACGGAGGACGGGGCGGAGACGGAGGAAGCGTTTATTTGCTCTCCGATCCCGGAGTGAAATCCCTTTCCTTCTTTCGTTTCCATCCCATCAATAAGGCCCGGCCCGGCGCCAACGGCGAGGGCGGCAACCGCCGAGGCGGCAAGGGCCGCGACCTGACCCTTCTCGTCCCGCCGGGGACAGTCGTCAAATTCGCAACCGGCGAAGAGATCCTTTTCGATTTCGACCGGCCGGGGCTGCGCTATCTGGCGGCCAAGGGAGGCCGGGGAGGACGGGGAAATGCCTCGTTCGCCTCCGCCACTCACCGTGCGCCGCGCGAATGCGAGCCGGGGCGGCCCGGCGAGGAAAAAGAGCTCATTCTCGAATTGAAGCTCATTGCCGATGTCGGCCTGGTGGGCTTTCCCAACGCCGGCAAGTCAACGCTCATCTCCAGGATGTCCTCGGCCAGGCCGGTCATTGCCGATTACCCGTTCACCACTCTCGTTCCCAACCTGGGCGTCGTGGACCTGGATGAGGAGCGCAGTTTCGTCGTGGCCGACATCCCCGGACTGATTCAAGGCGCCCATCTGGGACACGGACTGGGTGTCCGGTTCTTGCGGCATGTCGAGCGGACGAAAGCGCTGGTCCATGTCGTGGACGTCTCTCCGCAGTCGGGGCGGGACCCGGCCGACGATTTCCGCGTCGTCCGGGACGAGCTTGAGGCCTTTAACGCCGCCCTGCTTCAACGAAAACAGATTGTGGCCGCCAACAAAACGGATCTGTTGGCCGGAGACTTCCGCCGGTTGGAGGGGCTTCGGCAAGCGGCCGCCGAGAGGGGCCTGCCGTTCCTGGAGGTTTCAGCTTTGAAAAGAACGGGGCTCAAAGCGTTGGTGTCCGAAATCTGGAAAGCCCTGGAATCGGCAGACGGCTCGAAAGCCGCCGGCGCGGGAGATTGAAGGCATGGCCGCGCGACGCATCGGACTTCAGGGAGGCACGTTCGATCCCGTCCACCTCGGCCATATGAAGGCGGCCGCCGAGGTCCGCCGGAGATTCCGCCTCGACAAGGTCCTCCTCATTCCCTCCGCCGTCCCGCCCCACAAGGAATCGGGGGGCACCGCGCCTGCGGAGCACCGCTTGCGCATGGTGAAGCTGGCCTGTCGGGGGCGGGCGGGCCTTGAGGCCAGTTCGCTGGAGATCGAAGCGGGGGGGACGTCCTACTCGGTCCTGACCCTGGAAGCGGTGCGCCGCCGGCACCGGGGGGCCGTTCTTTTTTTCCTTTTGGGCATCGACGCCTTTCAGGACATTCGGACCTGGCGGGAGTCTCGGAGGGTTTTGGAGCAGTGCCATTTCGTAGTCACCAGCCGGCCGGGATACGACCTCGGGCAGGCTCGGCGCGCGTTGGGGAGCGTGTCGGCGGCCCGTTTTGTCGATCTCGAACCCGGCGGGCCCGCGGTCGGACGTCTTCCGCGCGCGCCCGCCATTTTCCTTCTGCCCATTCCCGCCCTGAACATCTCTTCGACCGATATCCGGCGCCGAGCCCGCCGCGGCGGTTCCCTGGCCGGCTTGGTGCCCGGGCCGGTCGCAAACTATATCCATCGCCATCGCCTGTATGAAGGGGGACAATGATAAACACCAAGCCCAAAAAAGCCGCCAAAAGAAGCCTTCCCTCCGAGGTGAGGAAGGCGGTCACGCTCTGCCGGGCCAAGTTGGCCGAGGACATTCAGGTTCTCGACTTGAGGGATCTCGCTTCGTTCACGGATTTCTTCATCATTCTGAACGGCAAGTCCGTGCGGCAGAATCAGGCCATAGCGGATCATGTCGAGCGCGAGCTCGGAAGGGACGGCCTGCGTTCGCAGGGCATTGAGGGCCGCGGCTCCGGCGAATGGATCCTCATGGATTACGGCTTTTTCCTTATTCATATTTTTTCCAGGGAGAAACGCCTGTTTTACGCCCTGGAGAAGCTCTGGGGAGACGCGCCGAAGGCGGTCTACGAAAGCCCCGTCGCTGCGTCCGGCGACCGGTGAGAAAAGATTGACTTTTCCGGCGTATGCCGTTATGGTGGGGCGGTTTCAAACGAGGGATCCCTGTGACGATCACGTTCCTCTGGCCGGGCCGGACGAGGCGTTTTCGAAGTTTTCAGGAGGACTACCTATCCCGGATCGGGCGGCTGGCGGCCTGCCGTCTTGTTGAAACCCGCGAAGCCTCAGGAGTTCCCGAAAAACAGAGGTCGAGGATCCTCGACCTTGAGGCGCGGGGGCTTGAAAAACACTTGACCGATGATTATATTATTTGCCTCACTGACCGAGGGAAGGAAATGACGTCGGAGGAATTGGCGCGTTTTTTGGAGCGGCACGGTTCCGCCTCGCGGCCGTTGACCTTCGTTTGCGGAGGGTTTCTCGGCCTGGCCGAGCGGATCATCGAGAGGGCGCGGACGCGTCTGTCCCTTTCGAAAATGACCTTTTCCCATGAATTGGCCCGCGTCGTCCTCCTGGAGCAGGTTTACCGCGGCCTGACGATTCTGAAAGGAAAGCCTTATGCCAAGTAAGCTGATCAAGAAACCCAGGTTCCTCAAGCGGAGCCGCGCCACGGCAAAGTCGGCGCCGGCGGCCAAAGAGAAAAAAGAAGCGACGATCAAGCTGGACAAGAGGGGAAAAGAGCAGGTCCGCCGGAAGCTCATGGAAAAGAAAGAGGCCATCATCAGCAAATTGAGCCGGACGGTGGAGGAAAGCAAGGAAGTCGAAACCGACATCGCCCGGGACGTGGCCGACAAGGCGGAAAATTCCTACACCAAGGAGTTCCTTCTCAGCCTGTCCGATACGGAACGCGAGCAGCTCATGCACATCGATCAGGCGCTCCGTTCCCTGGAAAAAGGACACTATGGGATTTGCCAGTTGTGCGGCCGTCCCATCACCAAGAAAAGGCTGGAAGCGCTGCCCTGGTCGGTGTATTGCCTTGAGTGTCAGCAGAAAATCGAAGCCGGAACGGAGATGGAATCAGAGGCTTGAGCGCCTCTTCAAGCTCGCCGAGCTTGTCGTTTTTCCCTCTGAGTGCCGCATGTGCGGATGTCTGCTGGACGGCCCGGGAGAGCGTCTTGTCTGCCGAGCGTGCCTTGAGGGGCTGGAAGCGGAACGCCGGGCCGTCTGCGCGCGCTGCGGATTGTTTCTCCAAGCGGCCGGACCTCCCGATGCGTGCGCTTCCTGCGTCCGGAACCCGCCTCCGTTCGTGCGGCATCGATCCGCCGGGATCTACGCCGGCCGCCTCAAGCAGGCAATTCTGATCTTCAAGTACCGGGGCGGCGAAGTCCTCGGCCGCGACCTCGCCCGATTCGCCTGGGAGGCGCTGCGGGAAGACGCGGCCCTGTGGGAGGGAGTGGACGGCGTCCTCGCCGTCCCTTTGCACCGGCGCCGGCTTCGGGAGAGAGGATTCAACCAGGCCGCGGTCCTGGCCCGCCGCCTGGCGAAGCGCGCGGGGATACCGTACCGCGACGGCCTTCTGGTGCGAAGGAAAAACATCGCCCCCCAGGCGGGACTGAATTCCTTCCGCAGGCGGCGAAACGTCTCCGGAGCGTTCGCGGTCCGGCGCTGGGGAGAGGTTCTCGGATGCAGCCTCCTTCTGGTCGATGACGTGTACACCACGGGCTCCACGGTCGCGGAATGCTGCCGCGTTCTCCTGCGGGCCGGAGCCGGGGATGTCAGGGTTCTCACCCTGGCCCGCGCTCAGAACTGAAAGCAAAAAAAAGCCCGGCCGGGACGGCCGGGCGATCGGAAGACTCGGGGATCGATTATTTGGCTTTTTCCTTGTCGGCCGAGGCCGGCTTGAGGACTTTCACTTTGCGCGCCTTGAGCTCAGGCTTCTTGGGCATGGTGATTCGCAGCAGGCCGTTGTCGTGCTCGGCCTTGATCCTCTCGTGGTCGATGAAGTTGGGAAGAGTGAAGGACCGGTAGAACGTGCCGTAGGAGCGCTCGATGCGGTGATAATTCTCTTCTTTGGTCTCCTTCTCGAACTTCCGCTCTCCCGCGATCGACAGCGTGTTGTCCTCGACCTTGATTTCGAGGTCGTCTTCCTTGACGCCCGGAATCTCGGCCGTCAGGACGAGTTCGCTCTCGTTTTCGAAGATGTCCACCGAGGGAGCCCAGGTTCCCTGAACGATATCCTTGTCCTCTCTTCCCGTGAACGTATCCTCGAAAAGCCTGTTCATTTTTTCTCTCAGGGTCATCATGTCCCTGAAAGGATCCCATCTGATGATGGCCATTTAGTACCTCCTTGGGGTTTTTTTATACAGTAATAATATAATATCTAAGTATATGTTTGTCAAGTTTATCTAAATAAAAAATATCAATTTATTAATGATATGCAAACAAGACGTTTTATATTGTCATTAAATGAAATTTAGATATTAGAAGGGCTTTTTCTTTTTTCGGATGCGCCCTTCTATCAAAAAAACGATTTCACCTCTCATTTTTCCGGACAGATGGGTTTTTTTGAGTTCGTCCAGGCGCCCTCTGATAAATTCCTCGTGAATTTTCGTGATTTCCCGGGCGATGACCGCTTGCCGGTCACCGAATATTTCCAGAGAGGAAGAGATGAATTCCGGGACTTTTCTGGACGGAACATAGAAAATCAGGGTGGCGTCCGTTTCCCGGTGTGAAGCCAGCAACTTCCGGCAGGCTTCTTTTTTCGGCGGAGGAAAGCCGAGGAACAAATATTTGTGCGTAGGCAGCCCGGACGCGGACAGAGCCGCCACGGCCGCCGAAGGTCCCGGAACCGGGACAACCGGCACGGACGCCTTTAGGGCTTCCCGGATGAGCCTGAAGCCGGGGTCGGAGATCCCGGGCGTCCCCGCGTCCGAGACGAGCGCCACGTTTCGCCCGGACAAAAGATGCCGCATGATTTCGGGGATTCTTCTCCCCTCCTTAGGCTGAAAATAGCTGAGCAGGGGTTTCTTGATGCCGTGGCGGTTCAGGATCTTGACCGTTTGGCGCGTGTCCTCGCAGGCGACAAGCGCCGCCTCTCTCAAAACGCGGATGCCGCGCAGGGTCAGGTCTTCCAGATTGCCGATGGGCGTGGCGACGACGTAGAGCGTCCCCGCCATGTCATCGGCCCCAGTCGTAGGGATAGAGAAAATCGTGGCCGATCGTGCGGGAGGAAATCTTGGCGATGGGGGGCATGCAGCGCTTGAACTGGGATTTCTTGATCATAACCAGAATGCGCTCCACTTTGGCCCGGGCAAAGCCGGAGGAGACGACTTCGGCCTTGGAAAGACGCAGGTCCACGAGCCGGTAAAGGATCCGGTCGAGCTCGTCGTAGCTCAGGCCGATTTCGTCTTCGTCCGTCTGTCCGGGCCACAGTCCGGCCGTCGGTTTTTTCTTGAGGATTCTCTCGGGGAGGCGGAGATGGGCGGCCAGTTGCCGGACTTGAGTCTTGTAAAGGTCCCCCAAGGGATTGAGGGCGCAGGCCATGTCCCCGTGAACGGTGCCGTAGCCGATCAGCAGTTCCGTTTTGTTGCTCGTGCCGATGATGAGGGCCTTTTCCCTCGCGGAAAAATCGTAGAGAACGGACATCCGTTCCCTGGCCATTTTGTTCCCCTTCAGGGTTCGGATTTTCGAAGGAACGGCGCGGAAATAAGCATCCACCATGGGGGCGATGTCTAGAACTCGGAACCGGATCTTCAGCCGCCGCGCCAGGTCCCGGGCGTCCTCGGTGTCGGCGGCGTAAGACCGGCCGTAGGGCAGGATGAGACCCAGAACGTTCTTCGGGCCGAGGGCCTCGGCCGCCAGCGCGGCGCTGACCGAGGAGTCGAGCCCCCCGGAAAGGCCGACAACGCCCCTGCGGAAGCCGGCCTTGCCCAATTCCTCGCGAACGAAAGCGCACAGCACCCGCTCAACGAACGCACAGTCAATCTTCATGGCGGTGGAAAACCCTTTGGAGAACGCGGAGCGCGACCTCCGGCTTGTCGTCCCTCGTCCAGGACCACAGTCGGCGGGCCCGGAGGATTTCGCGGCGGTCGATCTCGGCGAAAAGAAAGTCTTTTTCGGCATAAGCGGCCTTGGCGAGGAGGCGGCCCAGGGGGGTGTAAACGAACGACCCGCCGGCAAAGGCCGCCCCGTCCTCGAATCCGGACCGGTTGCAATAGACGACGAAAGCCGAGGTGAAAAAGGACAGCGTCTCGCCCATCAGTTCCCACATACGGCTGGTGGCGAAGGCGTGGCCCTGTCCCTCCGTTCCTCCGCGGCCCGGGGCGGCGCTGAGGACGATGATCGTTTCCGCGCCTCCGGCCTGAAGAAGGCTGCCGGAGCTCAGCTGGAGGAAGTCCCGGCAGATCATGAGACCCGTCCGGCCGAGAGGCGAATCGAACGTTCTGAAGTCCCGGCCCGGGGCGAAAAACCGCGCCTCCTCGAACATGCCGAAGGTCGGAAGGAAGACTTTGCGGTGAATGTGGAGGATCCGGCCTCCGGACAGGAAGGCCGCGGCATTGTAGAATCGGCCGGAGGCTGTCGCCTCAACGAATCCGGCGACGATCGAGATGCGACGGCTGAGACGCACAAGTTCGCCGAACGGAGCGCTTGTCTCAGGGACGAGGGCCGCTTCCGCCGTCAGGTCGCGCAGCCTGTAGCCGGTAAGGCTGAGCTCGGGGAAGACGATGACGTTCGCCCCTTTTTGGAGCGCTTTATCAATGAACTTGATATGAAGCCGAAGGTTCTTGTCCACTTCGCCCAGAACGGGGGAGATCTGGGCCAGCGCGATGAGCATGTCCAAAAATTAACACATTCATCGGGAATTGGCAATTTGCCGGGGAGCAGTGCAAGAATAGACTGTCCGGCTGCTTTTTCCTCCCTGGATCGAGGACGCATTCTGATCAGGCTTTAGAGCCCGCGGGTGAGCGGCTCGGCGTCTCTCATTGAAATCCCCGAATCGGGGAAATGGTGAGGCGCTGCGTTTGCTCAGGCGGAAGGCTGGCCGACGAGCTTCAGGAATTCTTCCTCGGACAGGAGGACCAGGCCCCGCTTGCGGGCCTTGGCCAGCTTCGAGCCGGGCGACTCGCCGACGACGACATCGGTCGCCCGGGAAGTGACGTCGGCCGCGGTTTCGCCTCCCAGTCTCTCGACGAGACGCCCCGCCTCGTCGCGGGAGAAAGAGGCCAGGCTTCCGGTGAAGACGAAGACCCGTCCGGAGAGAGGGCCGCCGGCGGGGGCCGGGGTCCGCGAGAGGAAATTCAGGCCGGCCTCCCGGAGGCGGGAGATCAGCGTGCGCGTCTCGGGCTGTTTGAAAAAGAAAGAGATGCTCTCGGCGACCTTGGGCCCGACATCCGGGATCTCGACGAGTTCTTCTTTCGAAGCCCGGCTCAGGTCCTCCAGGCGGCCGAAAAGTCCGGCCAAGTCCCCGGCCGTGCGTTCTCCGACGTGCCGTATGCCCAGGGCGAAGATGAGCTTCGCCAGGTCTCTCGTCTTGGATTTCTCCAGCTGCTCTAAAAGGTTTCGGGAGCTTTTGGCGCCCATCCGCTCCAGCCGCTCCAAATCCTCGATTTTCAAACGATAGAGGTCGGGAATCTGCTTGATGAGGCCCTTGTCAAGGAGCTGGTCGACGAGGGCCTCGCCCAGTCCTTCGATGTCCATGGCCCGGCGCGAGGCGAAGTGGAGAATCGATTCCCTGAGCCTGGCCGGGCACGACGGATTCAGGCAGCGCGAGATGACCTCTCCCTCGGGCTTGAAGACCTTGGACCGGCAACGGGGGCAGGCCGACGGAAAGGAGAAGGGCTTCGTTCCGGGAGGACGGAGGTCCTTGACGACGGCGACCACACGGGGGATGACGTCGCCGCTCCTCTCGACGAGGACTGTGTCGCCGACGCGGACATCCTTGCGCCGGAGCTCTTCCTCGTTGTGGAGGGTCGAGCGGCTGACGGTCGTCCCTCCCAGCTTGACCGGCTCCAGAACGGCTACGGGCGTCAGGGCGCCCGTCCGCCCGACCTGGACTTCGATGTCCTTGACCTGCGTCGTCGCCTGGCGGGCCGGGAATTTGAAGGAGACGGCCCAGCGGGGCGACTTGGCCGTCAGACCCAGCGCGCGGCGCTGCTCCAGGTCGTCGACCTTGACCACGACGCCGTCGCAGTCGTATTCGAGCGAATCCCGTTTGGTCTTCCATTCCTTCCAGTAGGCCACGACCTCGCCCAGGTCGCGGCACGCCCGCCAGTGGGGATTGATCTTGAATCCCAGCGCTTTCAGATCCCGCAGCGTTTCTCCTTGCGTCGGCGGCTCGTCGTCGGCGATGAAAAGGGAGTAGAGGAAGATGTCCAAGCCCCGGCCGGCCACGACGGCGGGGTCGAGCTGCCGGATCGAACCCGCGGCGGCATTGCGGGGATTGGCGAACAGGGGTTCGCCGGCCTCTTCGCGCATCCGGTTGATCTTGCGGAATGAGGCAAAGGGCAGGAAAATTTCCCCCCGGGCTTCAAGGTCGCGCTGTTCGCGGACGGCGAGGGGCAGGCTTTTGATAGTCTTGACGTTGGCCGTGACGTCGTCTCCTTGCCGACCGTCGCCCCGGGTCACGGCCTGGAGAAATTTTCCCTCGCGGTATCGAAGGGCGATGCCCAGACCGTCGATTTTGAGTTCGGCGATGTAGCGGATATCCTGTCCGGGAAGAAGGCGGCGCAGGCGCTCCTCGAAATCCTTCAGTTCCTCGACGCTGTAGCTGTTGTCCAAGCTGAGCATGGGCCGGCTGTGGGAGACGGCGACAAAACCCGCCACGAGTTTTTCGCCCACGCGCTGGGTGGGGGATTCGGGGGTGACGAGCTCCGGGAACCGAGCCTCAAGGCCGGTCAGCTCTTTCATGAGGCGGTCGAATTCCCGGTCGGAAATTTGGGGGTCGTTGTCGACGTAGTATTTTTTTTCGTGGAATTCGATCTCGCGGCGAAGCGCGGCGATGCGCCGCCGGGCCTGGGTTTTTGTCATCGGAGAGGACGGCACGAGGACTCCTGGGCTTCTATTTTACGTCATCGGACCGCAGCGTTGAAGTCTTCAGGAAAGGAAAAGGCCTTCGCCCGCCCGTCTGGAGGGAACGGGACGCGGCTCAGCGGATGCCCAGCCGGGCCTTGGTGTCCGCGAGGAGCTTGTTGAACTGGTCGATAACCTGCTGTTGCTTGGCCTTGAGGGGAGCGAGCTTTTTCTTCTCGGCTTCGATGTCGTCCAGAATCCGCTTCATTTCTTTCTTGTCCGAGGCGCTCAGCGACTCTTCTTCTTTGTCGCCGAACTTGTCGTTGTAGGCCTTGGTCAGTTCTTCGAGCTTCTTGTTGACGTCCGTGATTTGCGTGACCAGCTCATTCCACTTGATGTCTTTGTTGGCGGTGAAGAACAGGTTCTCCGCCAGAGACATGGCCTGCTTGGAGCGGCTTTGGGAAAGGAACGCCGCTTCAAGCAGGTAGCGGATGGCTTCGGGCGCGACCGAGGAGTCTGTCTTAGCGTCTTTGGCCAGGAGGATGCCGATGTTGTAGGCGGTCTCGCCCGATTTTTTCCGGGCGTAAATCTCCTTGTAAACAGCCAGGGCTTCGGAGGTTTTGCCGCTGTAATAAAGAGACCGGGCGAGCAGGGTTCCGGTGGCAGCATCCTTGGCCGAAGCGTAGAGGGTCCGGTAGAGTTTTTCGGCTTCGGCGTAGTGCTTGCCGTCCATCAACTGTTTGCCCATCTTGTTCAGGTCGGCGAGGATCTGCTTGTTCTTGAGGATGTTGTAGGATTGGATGTAGGAGTCCACCGCGCTCTTGAAGTCTTTCGCCTTTTCGGAAGCCTGGGCGTGCACATACAGCCCGGCGCCGATCATTTTGTTCCATTGGGCGCGCGAGGCTTCGTCTCCGTCCGAGCTTCTGTTGGCCCGGGCGATCTCCACGCTCTTCATCGCGTAGCTCTTCGCTTTTTCCAGATTCTGTCCGGTCTGGGTGTAAACGCCGGCCACGGTCAGCAGGAGCTGGTATTTGGTTATGTCGTCCAGCCCTCCCAACGAGAGGGCCTTCTCGCCGGCTTCGATGGTTTCCTGGGGCGATTTTCCGGGATAGGCCAGCATGGCCAAGTTGGCCAATGCGTAATTTTCGTATTGCACTCCCTGGCCGGAGTATTTGTTCAGAAAATCCTTGAGCATCTGGGCTTTTTGGGCAGGGACTTGGGCGGTCATGGCCTTGATGTACGCCTGGTTCGGATCCTCCTGGGCGAAAGCCGCCACGGCGAGGGCGCCGGCAAGGATCATAATGGTCCACGCTCGAGCTTTCATGGGCAACCTCAAAAAAAATTTCTAAAAATGATAGTCCCCGCCGCCGGAAATGTCAAGACAATCGCCATCCTCATCTCCGGCTCCGGACTTCATAAAGCGATTCTCGGAAAGTCCCTGATCCATATGCATTTCATTATACAGCAACTTCCGTGCCATGCAAACACGTATTCCGCCCTTCGCTTTTCAATCCTCGCCCTATCTTATAAAATAACCGTGAAGGCCATGACCGCCCTATTCGAAGAATTCGAGGACGCCCTGGGAATCCCCCCCCGGCGCGGTGTCCTTCTGTCCGAACATTCGAGCTTTCGGATCGGGGGGCCGGCCGATTTCTTCTTCACGGCCGAAACCCTTGAGGAGCTGACCGTGGCCGTCCGGCTGGCCGTCCGGAGCGGCGTCCGACATTTCGTCATGGGCGGGGGGACGAACATCCTTTTTGACGACGCCGGATTCAGGGGGCTCGTCATCAAGAACGCCGCTTCCGGCCTTTTCCCTTCGGCCGCCGGGTCGGGTGTCGAAGCGGTCTCCGGGACGCGCCTCGCCGACCTGGTGGAATTCTCCGTTTCGCGGGGTTTGAGGGGTCTGGAGCACCTGGCGGGGATTCCCGGCACGGTCGGAGGGGCGGTGTTCGGGAACGCCGGGGCGTTCGGCCGATCGATCGGCGAAAAGCTCGAGTCGGCCGCGCTCATCGACCGGCGGGGACGCGAACGCCTCGCCAGCCGAGACGAGATGGGATTCGCCTACAGGAAATCCGCCCTGCGCGCCGACCGGTCCGTCCTCCTCAAGGCGGCGTTCATTCTGAATCCCGATGAAGAAGATAAAATCCGGGAAGACATCTCCTGCCTTCTCGAGCAGAGGTCGGCCCGTCACCCGGACTGGTCGGTCGCCTGCGCGGGCTGCTACTTCAAGAATCCCGTCCGCGAGGACGGGACGCGCCTCGCCGCGGGAAAACTTTTGGAGGAAATCGGCGCCGGCTCCTTGAGCCGCGGAGGGGCGGCGGTCTCGGGCACCCATTGCAATTTCATCGTCAACCGGGGCGGGGCCACGGCTTCCGACGTGCGCGGCCTGGCCGAGGAACTGAAGAGACGGGTCCGGGAGCGTTTCGGCCTCAACCTGGAAGAAGAGGTTATTGTCCTGCCAGCAGACGGCTGAGGGTTCGAGCCGTCTTTTCCTCGAGGCTCGAGTCCCGGGCGATTTTCAGGCCTTCGCGCGCCAGGAGCTTGTAGACGCGGCGCAGTGAGGAGTCGGCTCTCAAGACCTCGAGGTGACGCCGCACGGCGGCGATGTCGCCCCGGAGAACGGGGCCGGTCAGCGCTTTGTCCGATCCAAAAGTTTTTACGTTGCGTAAAGTTCCTTGTGCCAGGGGCCCCAACACCCGCTCGGCCGTCCGGCGGCTCATTCCCGTCCGGGCCATCAGGCCGGCCGCGAGGTGGAACAGGATCAGGCCGTGGTTGGAAGCCAGGCTGCAGGCGGCGTGATACAGCGGTTTGGCGGCCGGCCTGAGCACGATCGGTCGGGCGCCCAGGCGAAGAGCGATTTTCCGTCCCAGCGCCCGGGCGGCTTTGCCGCCTTCGAGCCCGATGAAGATTCCGCGAAAAACATCCGGCTCCATTCCCCTCTTCGGAAAGGATTGAACGGGGTGGAAAGAAGCGACGGCCGCGCCCCTTTCCCGCAGGGGAGCGAGGATCTCGGAGGCGAGAAGCCCGCTGCAGTGGAAGACCGTTTTGCCGCGCCAGTCGCGGACGGCGCGCGCGAGCCGCCGGGCCTCTCCGGCCAGGGCGTCGTCGGGCAGGCAGAGAAACACCGCCTCCGCCGCCCGAGCCGCGAGCGCGGGGTCGGTCGTCGCCCGGCCGGCGCCGACGGCCCGCCGGGCTCGGCCGGCCAGCGCTGCTGTCCGGTCGCAGACGGCTCGAATCGCAAAGCCGCGCCGTGAGAGAGCCCGGCCCAGGGAACCGCCCAGCCGCCCGCCGCCGATGATCGCGATGTTCATCGTTTCCGGTTTTTGAAAAGGTCGAGCCAGATTTGCGTTTCCAGAGGGGACGGAGATTCCCGCGGCTTGTCGAGTTCGCGCGCTTTTCGCGACTGGCGCAGCGCGGATTTCAGGCGGCGATCGAACTCCGCGGCGGTCCGGCAAGAGGCGCCCCGGGACCGGGCGAACGCCCTGAGTTCGCGGTCCGAAGTGACCAGAATCAGATGTCTCCGGTCCGGGAACGCGGCGATCAGGTCTTGAATGATCCCGTCCGCCTTCTCTCCAGGAGGCGGGAAAAGGATGTCGAATTTATCCGTCGTCCGGCCGTCAAGCAGCCGTTCGTCCGGCGGGCCGTCGAAAACGAGCAGGATGCGGGTCCGAGTGAGCCGCTGAAAAGCGAGCAGCGCGGACACGAGGCGGATCCGTTCCTCGGGGTCGCGGTGTCCGCCGGGGGCCCGGTGTCCCAGGAGGTTGCTGCCGTCGACGACGAAGGCCATGCGTTCCCGCCTCGGTTCGGCGGCTGGGCCCGCCTCAGATGGTGAGGGATTCCCCGGGCTTGAGGATGACGACCTCGGCCCTGCCGCCCACCATTTTCTTGAATTCCTGGGGATCGGAGTCGACCGGGGGGAACGTGCCGTAATGGACGGGGACGACGCGCTTGGTCTTGAGGAATTCCACCGCCTTGGCCGCCGAAGCGGGTCCCATGGTGTAGCGGTCGCCGATGGGAAGAAAACTCAGGTCGGGATGGAAGAATTCTCCTGTGAGCTGCATGTCCAGCGTCAGGCCCGTGTCGCCGGCGTGATAGACGCGCCGTCCGTCCATCTCGATGACGACCCCGGCGGCGTGTCCTTTCTCCGCCGAATGCAGCGCGTTGACCATGTGGACCTTGACGCCCGCGACCTCGACCGTCCCGCCGATGTTCATGCCCTCCGTCTTGAGATTCCGTTCCTGCCCTTCAACGGCAATCTCGTGCATGGCCACCAGGGTGGCGCCCGTGGACTCGCACAGGCCGTAGGCGTCTCCGAGATGATCGCCGTGGTGGTGGGTGACGACCACCAGGTCGGCCGTCTTGATGTCTTTCGGCGAGCACGAGGCGCGGGGGTTCCCGGTCAGAAAGGGATCGATGAGCACGGTCTTCGACCCTTCCAGCAGAACGGCGCTGTGCCCGAGCCATGTGGCTTTGACCATGTGATCCTCCTCTCTTTTTTTCTTCGGTCCTTTCGAGGCGGCGGCCCGGAAACGGTCAACCGGGCGGCCAGCGCATCTTCCGGCCGCCCAGAAGATGGACATGCGTGTGAAACACCTCCTGCCCGGAATCCGGCCCGGTGTTGATCACCACGCGGTAACCGGTCCGGGCCAGCCCTTTCTCCCGGGCCACGGCCGCGGCGGCAAGGAGCAGGCGCCCCAGGATCGCTTCCTTGTCCTCTCCCGCATCGTCCAGGGAGGCGAAATGCTCCTTGGGGATGATCAGGATGTGGACGGGGGCCTGAGGCCTGATGTCCTCGAACGCCAGCACGGTTTCGTCCTCGCGCACCACCCGGGCGGGGATTTCCTTGGCGACGATTTTGCAGAAAAGGCAATCGTCCATGTTCGACCTCTCGCGTTCCGTCATCCGGCCTTCAGGCGGAAATCCGTTTGATGTCCGCGCCCAGGCCGCGCAGCTTGTCCTCGATGTTCTCGTAGCCGCGGTCGAGATGCTCGACGTCGTTGATGACCGTCTCGCCTTTGGCCACCAGCCCGGCCAGGATGAGCGAGGCCGAAGCCCGGAGGTCGGTGGCCATGACTTCCGCGGCCGAAAGGGGCGTCCGGCCGCGGACGATGGCCTTGTCTCCCAGGACTTCGATGTTGGCGCCCAGGCGGAGGAGTTCGTTGACGTGCGAGAACCGCCTCTCAAAAATCGTTTCGGTGATGATCGAGGTTCCGGCCGCCTGGGTCAGGAGCACCATGAACTGGGCCTGCATGTCCGTCGGGAAGCCGGGATAGGGCGAGGTGGTGATGTCCTGGGGGAGGATGGAACCGCCGCCCGCGACGCGGATTCGATCCTTCTTCACTTCAACCCGCGTCCCGGAGAAGCGAAGGCGCTCGATGACCGTCGACAGATGCGCGGGATCGGCATCGACGAGGTCGATGCTCCCCTGATTCAAGGCCCCGGCCACGAGAAACGTCCCGGCTTCGATCCGGTCGGGAATGATGTCATGCGCGGCTCCGCCCAGCTCGTCCACGCCCCGGACCCGCATGACGTCCTCGCCGACGCCCTCGATCCGGCCGCCCATCTTGACGAGGAGCCGGCAAAGGCTTTCGACCTCGGGTTCGCGGGCGCAGTTGCGGAGCACCGTCTCGCCCCGGGCCAGGCAGGCGGCCATGACGATGTTCTCCGTGCCGCCCACGGTTTTTTTCTCGAAGGTGATGTCGGCTCCCCGCAGTTTCGAGGCTTCGGCGGTGATGTAGCCGTGCTCCAGGGTCAGGCGGGCGCCCATCTTCTGCAGGCCGTTCATGTGAAGGTCGATGGGCCGGGTGCCGATGGCGCATCCGCCGGGCAGGGCGACGACGGCCTTGCCGCTCCGGGCCAGCATCGGGCCCAGGACGAGGATGGAAGCCCGCATGGCGCGGACGAGCTCATAGGAGGCCTCGGTGGAGGCGAATTTCTCGGCCTCAAGAGTGAGCGTGTTTCGGCGGAGGCTGGAGTCGGCGCCGAGGCCTTTCATCAGGGTCAAGATGGTGTGGACGTCCTTGACCAGAGGGACGTTGCGGAGCCTGACTTTTTCACGGGTGAGGAGGGCGGCGGCGATGGCGGGCAGAACGGCGTTTTTAGAGCCGCTGATCTTCACCCGTCCGTTCAGCCGAAGCGCGCCCTCGCTTCGGATCCTGATTTTTTCCATGCGGGGTCATTGTAGACGAAGGGGTGCGGAAATTCAAATCCTCGGCCGCTTCGCGGCTGAGCCGCTCATGGCCGCGCGCGCCCGCGGAAATTTCATTGCGTAACGGGCATGGCCTCTTGCCGCCGGGCGCTTTCCAGGCCGTTTTCTTGTTTGGGAGATTGTTCAGGGGTCCGATGGAACCCGATGAGGCTTGTCACGGCAGCGGGGCTCTTTTTTGGAGTGCGGCCGCATGAGGCCGCTTTTTTCAAGCGGGAAAACGGAAAAACAATCGCGGTCCCGGTCCTGTCCCCGGAACAGGTTCCTCAAAGGGATTTCAGCGCCTGGTCGAGGTCGGCGATGATGTCCTCGGGAGCCTCGCCGCCCACGCACAGCCGGATGAGCTGAGGGGGGATGTCGGCCGCGCGCCGCGCCTCTTCGCCCTGCTGCAGGTGAGTGGACACGGAGGGGATGGTCGCCAGGCTTTTCACCCGTCCGAGGTCCGTGGCGCGGAAGATGAGCTTGAAGGCGTCGAAGACGCGGCGCGCGTTCTCCGGCGGTCCGTCCACCCGGAAGCTCATCAGGTGGCCGAAGCGGTTGACCTCGCGGCCGCTCCCGTCGTCCGAGTCCACGAGCTTCAGATAGCGCTTGGCCAGCGAATGGAGCGGATGGACGGGCAATCCGAGATAGTCCACCTGGTAGACGCGGGGATGCTTCGCGAGGTATTCGGCGACCTGCTGGGTGTTGCGGCTGAACAGGTCGATCTTGGAGCGGAGGGTGCGCAGTTCGTTGAGGGTGATGAGGGCGTTGAAGGGCGACGCGGCCGGGCCGTGGTCGCGGTAGGGAAAGAATTTCACGTATTCGGCGAAGCTGTCCTTGAAAAGAGGGCTGTCGTTTCGGACGCGGGTGACGATGGGCTTGCGGGAGATGAGGGCGCCGCCGATCGCCATCCCGCCCGCGGCGGCCGTCTTGCTCAGGGAATGGAGGACGATGTCCGCCCCGTGGGCGATGGGCCGCAGAAGCGCGGGCGTGGCGCATGTGGCGTCGAAGATGAGAGGGATCTCATGGGCATGGGCGAGATCGGCCAGGGCCTTGACGTCGCAGAAAGCCTGCTGCGGGTTGGAGGGCGCCTCGACGTACAGCAGGCGCGTTTCCTCGTCGATGGCCGCCTTCCACTCCTCGAGGTCGTGGGGACGGCGGATCCAGCGGACCTCGATGCCGCGCTCCCGCTGTTTGCGGACGGCGAACAGTTGAAACGTTCCTCCGTAAACCTGGATCGAGGAGACGAAGTTCATGCGTTCCGGTCCGTCCTTCTGCTTGACGAAAAAGGGATCCACGGCGGAGGCGATGGCCGCCATGCCCGAGGCGGTGACGACGCAGCTCGTGTCGGCGCCCGTCCCGTAGCCTTCGAGCAGAGCCAGCATCCATTCCAGATAGTAGGTGGTCGGATTGGCGATGCGGGTGTAGCACCAGGTGGGGATGAGATACGACAGCGCCGCCTCGAGCTCGGCCGAGTCGCGGTAGGCCTGGGAACTGGACATGTACAGGGGCTCGATGATCGAGCCCTGGTTCAGGGCCAGGGCCTCCTCCACGGTGTACAGCCCATGAACGGCCAGCGTATCGAATTTGAATTCCTTGACGCGCTTCATGGCCTTCTCCCTGAAGGCGATCTGTCGTTTCCCCGCCTCGATGTACTTATCGACGCCCGGCCCGTAGGGTTGTTGCGACATGGTCATTCCTCTCTTTTAAAGTACCGCCGCAAATCCCCGGACGTAAGTCCGTGGATGGAGTGGGTTCCGACGAAGTCGGACAAGCGAAGCTTGCCCTTTAG
>JAFGAV010000039.1 GCA_016933515.1 Candidatus Aminicenantota bacterium | reverse complement strand
TCGGTTCCGGTCTCGATCCGGTTCATCGTTGCTTATTGTATCCTCAAGCCTGGTCCTACTCAAGATGGCGCCAGAGAACTTTTCTCCCCGAAATTTCGTCTTTTCCATTGAGACCGAACGGAGGCATCTCATATGAAGAAAAAAACAGCCGTCCTGATCGCTCTTTTATTCCTTTCCACGTTTGCCTTTTCCGATGAGATCACGAGAACCTTGAAGCTCCCCGCCGAAGGGATCCAGAAGCTTTCGGTCGAGGCCGGGGCCGGCAGCCTGGAGATTCTCGGCGTCGAGGGGCTTTCCGGAATCGAAGTCGAGGCCGAAATCTACGTCAGGGGCATCCGGGAAAGGCGGCTGGATGATTTTCTCAAGGATCATCTCCGCCTGTCCCTGGAAAAAGACGGCTCCCGGGCCGTCCTCAAGGCCTATATCGAATTCAGGGGGATCAGCTTCTTCGGCGGCGAGTCGTCCGTCGACCTGAAGGTCCGCCTGCCCAGGACGATGGCCCTGGATATCGACGACGGGTCCGGATGGATGACGGTTGAAGAGATCCGGAGCGACGTCCGGATCGACGACGGCTCGGGAGAGTTGTCCGTCCGGAACATCGACGGGAACCTGGTCATCGACGACGGCTCGGGCGATATCGAGATCCGGGGCGTCACCGGCGATGTCCGCATCGACGACGGCTCGGGCTCGATCCGGGTCGTCCGGGTCGGCGGGACGGTCACAGTGGACGACGGTTCGGGAAGCATCGTCATCGACGACGTGGACCGCGATGTCGTCCTGGAATCGACGGGCAGCGGCAGTGTCCGGACGAATAATGTCAGGGGGCGGGTCGTTCGCTGAACAATCTCCGGTCAAGTCATTTCGTCTTAAGCTTTTTCTCGATGGCCGCCACGGCGGCTTTCGCCTCGGCCGCAAGGTCGGTATTATTCAGTTGCGATTTGGCCAGGGTCAAGGCCGCCGAGCAGGGGAATTCGGACAGGACGCCCAGAACCAGGCGTTTTTCCTCCGGGCGTCGGGCCATCTCCAGGGCCAACCTGAGGTCGGAGACGGCGTATTCCGGGATCCGGTATTTCCGTAAGGCGGTCATTCGGATAAATCCCCGCAGGGCCAGCAACCGGTGATTCTCGTTCAGGGCCGATTTGGCCAGGTCGAACACGTCCTCGATCGCTTCGGCCGTCGGCCAATCGGCCAGGGCCCGGACCGCTGCATCCCGGACCGGCGTCTCCGGCACGGCGATCTCCCGCCTCAAGTCTGGCAGGGAAGAGTCGTCTCCGATTTTCCCCAGGATCCGGACCAGGCCCGCTTTCCGGTCCGGGTCGGTTTCGGCCCGAAGCCGGGACTTGACCGTATTCGCCCGGCCTATGGGCTCGGCGATTTTCCGGGCCAGGACGGCGGCGGCGTTTTCCGTTTCCTCGCGCTCGTTTTCATCCTTGGCCCCGGCCAGATGCTGGAGAAGTCCGGGGATGTCCGACGGAGTCCCGATGACCTTGAGGACTTTCAGGGACTGGACCCGAAGCGGGACCGAGGGGGCGCCAAGTTGGGCCATGAGGGCGCTTTTCGCCGTGAACATCCGCCGCTCGCCCGCGGCCAGGATCAGCTCGGATTTGACCGCATCGGAACTTTTGGAGGACAACAGGGCGAGGACGGCTTCGTCGACATCCCTTCCTTTGAGGAGCCCGAGCGTCGACCTGGCGGCGGCCTGTTCCGCCCCTGTCGAGCGGGCGGCTGTTTCAGCCAAAACCGGAACCACGGTTGCATCGCCCGTGGATTCCAGGGCTTTCATGGCGGCGATCCGTTCTTCCGCCTGGCTGCCCGCCATGGATTTCAGAATCGCCGGCCGGACGAGGTCGCCGGGATATCCGGCCAGAACGGCGATCAACCTGATCCGACTGTCAGCGGGCAGGTCGGGGAGAAAGGGCGTCACCTGCCCGATGTCTCCGGCTGGGAAAACGTCCCGTATTTTTGCTATGGCCGCTTGCTGGAAGATTTCATCCTTGGATTTCAACAGTTCGAGGAGCGAGGCCCGGGCGTTGTCTCCCGAGGCGGAGATTTTGAGCCCGGCCGCGGCCAGGCGGATCGAGGCGGGAGAGCCGGCCTCAAGAACGGCCTCGGCGATCCTCAGCGGAGCGACTCGCTGGTCCGGCTCCATCGTTTCGGCGCAGGCCAGGGCCGACGACATCGCCGCTTCTCTGACCGCGGGCTTGGGGGACGCGAAGGCCTTGATCAGGGTTCCGGCGGCCTCCGTTCCCCCGATCCGCCCGAGAGCATAAGCCGCGGCGACGGCTTCCTTTTCGTTCTGCGCCGCGAGGATCACGGCCAGGGGGGCGACGGCGTCGGCCGTTTTCCGGAATCCGAGCGAGGAGATGACTCCGATGCGGAGGTCGTTCGATGTTTTCCCCAGGGCCCGGAGCAGGGCTTGGTCCGGGACCGGTCCGGGGATCTCTTCGAGGGCATACCGGCCGGGGTCGGACATGTTTTTATCGACGAGAAACCGTTCGAGAACCGGCACGGACGCGGGGCCGCCGACGAGACGAAGCTCCCGGCAGACGGCCATTTTGGCCGGAAGCGGAGCCGATGTTTTCAGGAAGTCGAGGAGCTTTATTTCGGCCGCCGTCCGCCCGGCCTGGTCGGAGCGCAGGGCCAGGACGGCGTCCCGGAATTTCCAGTAAGCGGCCGAATCGATATCGGCCTTGAATGAAGCCAGTCCCTTGAGGGCGGCCTCCAGCGGCTTCAGGCCGCCTTGGGCGGCGGCCGGGGAAGCGAGGCCGGCGGTCAGAATGACGAGGGTCGAGGCCAGGGCGACAAACGATTGGGAAAATGATCTTCTCATGGGATGACCTCGTTATTCCGGCAGGACGAACGGCTTGCGGTAGGACCGGCCGAGGAGGCGGCTTGCCTCCGGGTCGTCGAGGATCGTTTCCGTCGCCGGGTCCCATTTGATCGTCCGTCCTGTTTCGATGGCGATCACCCCGAGGTGGCCGACGCTGGCCGAGCGGTGACCCGTCTCGGCCGGGGCGATCGAGGCCCCGCGGCTTCGGACGGCCTCGAGGAAATTGCGCGAATGGTCGCGGCTTTTGGTCAGCTTGATTTCATTGGGGCCGATGACTTCCTGGACGAGGTTTCCCGGCTGGGTTTCAAACCCGCCCCGGTCCACCCAGACCCAACCCCGCTCCCCGATCCATTTCGTCCCGCTCTGGATCGCATCGTAGCCGCCGGCGATGATGACCGGGGTTCCGTCGGCGTATTTCGTCTCCACCCAATAGCGGGTCGGGCTGTTGTAGATGCCGGTCGTAGGGAATTCGCCCGTGCCCTTGATTTCGACGGGTCCGGTGTGGTCGAAGCCCAGGCCCCAGTGGGCGATGTCGAGATGGTGGCCGATCCAGTCCATGAGCTGGCCGCCTCCGAAATCCATGTTCCAGCGCCAGTTCATGTGGACCCGGGCCTTGCAGTAGGGCCAGTAGGGGGCCGGACCGAGCCAGGTGTCGTAGTTGAACCCCGGGGGCGGGTCGGTCAGCCTCTCCTGGCCGAACGTCCCGGCGAAGTCGTAGTGGCCGGAGGGAAGCCCGACCTCGACCCGAAGAATTTTTCCGATCCGGCCGTTTCTGACCAGCTCGCAGGCCCGGTGGAAGTTGTCCACGGAGCGCTGCCAGCTTCCGGTCTGCCAAACCCGGCCGTATCGGGCGACGGCGTCGCAGATGGCCCGGCCCTCGGCCAGGCTGTGGGAAAGCGGTTTTTCGCCGTAAACGTCCCAACCCTTGCGAAGGCAGGAGATGGACAGAATGGCATGCCACTGGTCAGGAACGGCGATCGAAACCGCGTCGAGGTCTGACCGGAGGAGGAGTTCCCGGTAATCCTGGTAGACCGCGCAGGCGTTGTTGCCGTAGTGGCGGTTGACGATCGAAGCGGCCTCGGCCAGGTGGTCCTTGTCCAGGTCGCAGACGGCGACCCACTGGACCTCATTTTTCTGGAGGAAGGACCGCATGTTGGAGCCGCCCTGCATGCCGAAGCCGACCCCGGCCATGACGATCCGGTCGCTTGGCGGGACGGCCCCCTCGCGGCCCAGGACCGAGGCCCGGACGATCGAGGGGAAGGCGGCGGCCCCGGCCGCGACCGCGGGCAGGGTCCGGAGAAAATCACGGCGGGAAAATCGGGCGGAAGGTCGTTTCATGGAGAACGTCTCCTTGAAGGGATGGAATATCCTTATCCCAAAGGGAGGAGAAAATCAAACGGGGAACGGGGTCGGTCTTCAGGCGCCGGTGAATCGCCCGGGGGATACGGCGGTTTCCGGGAACGCGGCGAGGACCTGCTTGTCCCGGGTCACGAGTCGGATACGCAGCGAGAGAGCCAATGAGACGTATTCGCAATCATAGGCCGTGCAG
>JAFGAV010000038.1 GCA_016933515.1 Candidatus Aminicenantota bacterium | reverse complement strand
TTGCCCGGGTTCATGATCCCCTTCCGGTCGATTTTTTTCTGGAAGGACTTGAGACGGAGCGCCCGGTCCTCGCCCAGGATCTGTTTGGCCTTGCGAACGAAGTAAAGCCCGGTCGAATAGGGCCGGCCGCCGTGCTTTTCGGCGATCTTGATGACCGTCAGCACCAGGCCGAAAACGAAATTGTAGGAGAATTTCCGTTGATCGCTGGGGATGAATCCGAGAATGACCGCTTCGGGCTTCCCGTCGCGTCCGGTCCGGATGATGACGCCCTCCTTGACGATGGGCTGGTTGATCCGGTGCTCGATCTCCTCCATGACTTTGCCCAGGTTTTCGAGAGGCACGACGATCTCGGCGGGGACGAGCGACGGCCCGAGCCGTTTGACGATCATCAGCTTGAAGCGGTTCTCCCACTCGTGGTCGGCGATCTCCTGGCTGAGGATTGCGCCCTGGCAGTTGTGAAGGACATCGGGAAGCTGGGAGACGACTTTTTCCCGGTCGGCCGCGCGGTAAGCCATGACGGCGATGTAGGCGGCCGGAAGGATGACCTTGTGTTCGGCGGGATGGCCCAGGTGCATCCGGACGGGAGCCCGGTTCTTCATCTCCGCCATCCGGGGATTGATGAAGACGACCGACCAGAGAGGCAGCGACCGAGAGATGAATTCCTGGAACACGGTCGTCAGTTTGTAAGCATCCGGGCAGGCGATGGCCGTCAGGGCGAGTTCTTCGCGCTTCATGACTTGGATCGTGACCCGGCTGATGATGCCGGTCGTGCCCTCGGCGTCGGAGATGAGCTCGAGGTCCTTGCCGGTGAATTCCTTGACCTCGCCGTCCGGCAGCACCACCCGGGCGCTGATGACGTTATCCAGGAACCAACCGTAAGCATAAGAGCCGATCCCGGCGCCGCCCTGGGCCAGCCAGCCGCCGGCCGAGGACGAAGGATAGCTTGTTGGGTAAAGGCGCAGGGTCAGGCCGTGCAGCTTGAGCGCGCGGTCGAGCTGCTCCCAGGTGATGCCGGCCTCCACGGTGACGGTCTCATTGGGCACGTCCACGGACAGGACATCCTTCATGCGGAAGAAATCCACGACGACACCGCGGCGCACGGGAATAAGGCCCCCGTAGCCCGAGGAGCCTTTGCCGCGGGGGACCAGGGCGATGCGTCTCCCGTTCGCCCAGCGGACGAGTTCCCGCAGTTCCTCTTCCGCCTCCGGCTGGACGACGGCGTCGGGCACCGTGCCCCCGACCAGCGGCTTGAACAGGCTCGGCATGGCGGCGATGTCGTGGCCGTAGAGAACCCTCTCTGTCCGGTCGAAATTGGCCCTCCCGGCGAATTTCTCCTCCAGCCATTTCCTGTCGTTCTGGCTCAACCGGCTCATCGGGACACTCCTTTTTCGGCGCGCTTAAAAACGTTTCTGCCGGGACGATCCCGGCCCGGGAAAATTCGTGGTGGATATCAGAGAAAGACCGTTTACCGCCACCACCTCAAAAACGACGAGTAAATTGATATATTTTATATGTTTACTAGAAATTAATCAAGACTGGGGACGTTCCCTAACTGAAGGATTCTTCCCGCAGGGTGGCCCGTTTGATCCGCGCCTCCACCGGATGGACGCCGATCCCCGGCTCCTCGGGCACTTTGATCGTGCCGTCCCTCTCGAGCTCGATCGGCGGGTCGATCAGGTCCTCTCTGTAATACCGTTTGCTCGCCGAGAGGTCGCTCGGCAGCTTGAAATTCGGGAGCGAAGCGATATGGAGGTTGTGGGCCCGGCCGATCCCCGACTCGAGCATCCCTCCGCACCAGACCGGGATGCCCGCCCGCCGGCAGACGTCGTGGACCTTACGCGCCTCGACGAAGCCGCCGACGCGGCCCACCTTGATGTTGATCACCCGGCAGCTTCCTATCTCCAGCGCCTGGCGGGCCGTGTCCTCGCCGATGATGCTCTCGTCCAGACAGATCGGGGTGCTCATTTCCTTCTGGAGCCGGCTGTGGTCCCAGAGGTCATAAGGGGGGAACGGCTGTTCGAGAAGAAGAAGGTCGAAGGCATCCAGCATCATGAGGCCGCCCTTGTCCTTGAGGCTGTAAGCCCCGTTGGCGTCGGCCTGGAGCAGCATTTCGGGATGGTCCTCCCGGACTCTTTTGACGACCTCGACGTCCCAGCCCGGCTTAATCTTGAGCTTGATCCTCCGATAACCTTCGCCGATGAAATATTCGACCCGCTCGAGAAGCTCAGGGATGGAATCCTCGATCCCGAGGCTGACACCGACATCGATCGCCTCTCGCGTTCCTCCGTACATTCTGGCCAGCGGGACGCCCGCTTTCTTCGCTTGGAGATCCCAAAGAGCGAGCTCCAGCCCCGCCTTGGCCATGGGGTGACCGCGGAACCGCCGCGCTTCCCAGGCGTAATCCTCCGGCCGCGAGATTCCCTGTTGGAGAACGAGGGGAATCAGGAACTTGCTCAGCACGTGCCAGGCGGTTGAAGTCGTCTCATAACTGTAGAACGGCGCTTCCGAAGCCACGACCTCGCCGTAACCGTAGAGTCCCTCCGAATAGGCTTTGACGATGATGAACTCACGGCCCTCTTCGCGCCCGAGGCTTGTTTCGAAAAAGTGCACGTAGGGAAGATACAGAAGGGCCAATTCCACCCTTTCGATCTTCATGCCGGACCTCCTTCCTTCAAACGAATCCCCTTTCTATGGGCGAATTGCTCGTAAAGATCGATGACTCTCCAGGCCATGGCTTCGGCCGAGAATTTCTCATGGACGACCTCGAAGCCCCGCTCCGCCAGCCGGCCGGCCATCTCACGGTCATGATAGAGCGTCAGGATGGCCTGGGCCAGGGCGGCTGGATCCCGGGGCGGGACGAGAAGGCCCGTCTCCCCGTCGATGACGACCTCGGGGATTCCCCCTGTGCGCGTAGCAACGATGGGGAGCCGGCTGGCCATCGCATCGAGAAGAGAGCTTCCCATCCCCTCGAGATGCGAGGACAGAACGAACAGGTCGAAAGAAGCCAGAATGCGAGGAACGTCTTCCCTGAAACCCAGGAAATAAACGATGTCCTCGACCCCCAGGTCATGGACCTGGCGGTTGAGCTCTATTCTCAGAGAGCCCTTCCCGACGACAACGATTTTGATTTTGGGGGCCTGGGCCTTCAGTATCTTGGAGGCTTGGATGAGATAGGTGTGGCCCTTGTGATCCTCGAGCGCGGCGACGATGCCGACGAGAAAATCGTCCGGGGCAAACGAAAATTCCCGGCGCAGAAAATCCCGCGGCCATTTCTCCCGAAAGGGCGAGAAATCAATCCCTGAGGGAACGACATGGATAAGCGGCGCGGGAATCCCGGAATCGAGGAGGACCTGCCGCACACCCTCGGAAATGGCGATGATGGCATCCACGTCCCGGGTGTACTTGCGGTGCGAGAGGGCATTATCCTTCAGCGGAAAATCGACCCGCCTCGAGATGAAGCGGAGCGGCACTTTGGCGCGCCGGGCCGCCACTTGGCCGACCGAGACGGCATGAGCATCATGGAAGTGGACGAGCCGGCAGCCGCGGCGTTTCATCGCCCAGCTCAGCCGGAGGGCCGCGCCGAGGTCGATCTCTCCTCTTATCCGGACAGGGAGAACCGCGAGCCCGG
>JAFGAV010000037.1 GCA_016933515.1 Candidatus Aminicenantota bacterium | reverse complement strand
TTTTCGAGGTATTTGCCCTACTTGACCGTTCTCGTCAACTGCATTTACTGGGAGCCTAGGTATCCCCGCTTCGTGACGATTCCGGACCTCAAGAATCTCTTTTTGCGGAACGGGCAGCCGCGGCTCCGGGTCATCGGGGACATCACCTGCGACGTGAACGGCTCCGTCGAATGCACGGTCAAATGCATGGACCCGGATTCCCCCGTCTATGTCTATGACCTTCAGGAAGACCGGGCGGCGGACGGTTTCTTGGGCACGGGCCCTGTGATCCTGGCCGTTTACAACCTCCCGGCGGAAATGCCGCTGGAATCTTCGACCTCTTTCAGCCGCGTGCTCAAGGATTTTCTCCCCTCCCTGGCGGGAGGCGGTTTCGGCGGGAGGTTTTCCGAATGCCGTCTTCCCGAGCCGCTGAAGAGAGCGGTCATCCTTCACCGCGGCGAACTGACGCCCGCCTACGCCCGAATGAAGGATTATCTCAAGACGTCCTGAGCGGGCCATGAAACGCGTCTTGGTTCTCGGCGCCGGAATGGTGGCCGGCCCCCTGGTCGAATATTTTCTCCGCAGGGATTCGTTCGAGGTCACGGTGGCCGACATCGTCCCGGAGCGCGCCCTGCGCCTGACGGCCGGACATCCCCGCGGCCGGAGTGCGGCCTTGGATATTGAAGACGACGCCCGGTTGTCTTCTCTCATCGCCGCCGGCGACCTCGTCGTCAGCTTCGTTCCCTTTCCTCACCACCCTCGGGTGGCCGGCCATTGTCTCGCCCGCGGCCGGAATCTGTTGACGGCGTCCTACCTCTCGGCCGACATAAAGGCTATGGACAAGGAAGCCGCAGCCAAGGGCCTGATTTTTTTCAACGAAGCCGGCCTGGATCCCGGCCTGGACCATATGGAGGCCATGCGGATTATCGACCGGGTTCGGGGGGAGGGGGGCCGGGTCGAGTCCTTCGTCTCGTACTGCGGCGGATTGCCCGCTCCGGAAGCCAACACCAATCCCTTCGGTTACAAGTTTTCGTGGAGCCCGTCGGGCGTCCTGATGTCTTGCGGGAATGCGGCCCGCTATCTCCGGGACGGAAAGGAGATTTTCCTCCCGGCCGAAAAGTATCTGGATGAGCCGGCTCGGATTGCAATCGAACGGCTGGGGGATTTGGAAGGCTATCCCAACCGCGATGCGACGACGTATCTCGACGCTTACGGGATCCACGGAGCCCAAACCGTCCTCCGCGGGACCCTCCGTTATCCGGGGTGGTGCCGCACCCTGAAACGCATGCGCGAGTGGGGACTTCTGGACGACCGGCCCCGCGACGCCTCCTTGAGATCCTACAAAGAGTTTGCGTCCGCGAAAATCGGATTGCCCGGCGCCGCGAATCCGGCGGATGTCTTGAAGACGCGCTTTCCGCAGGAGGAGGACGTCCGGGTGGTGGATCGCCTGGAATGGCTGGGCGCGTTCGCCGACCGGCCCCTGCCCCCCGGACCGCGGAACGGGCTGGAGATTCTGGCCGGCCTGATGGCGGAGAACATGTCTTACCGTCCCGGAGAGAGGGACCTTGTGGTGCTCCGGCATGAAATCACCTCTCTTTTCCCCGGCGGCCGGAAGGAGACGACCGTTTCCACCCTGACGCATTACGGTCTTCCCGAAGGCGACTCGGCCATGGCCCGCACCGTGTCTCTGCCGGCCGCGATTTGCGGCCGCCTCATCCTCGAAGGGGCCGTTCGTCAGAAGGGGGTCGTGATCCCCGTCCGGGCCGAAGTCTACCGCCCCGTCCTCGAAGAGCTCGAGGGTTATGGAATCCGCTTCGAGGAAAAGACGACGGCCTTCTCTTGATGCCGATCCGACCGGGACCCGTGCTCATGGTCAAATTGACATGATTTCCTCATTGGTGCTATAAAAAATTCAGTGCGGACATGAAAAACCTCGAACTGCGGCAGAAAGACAGGGTCGTCCTCGTCAATGTCGTAGAGTCTTTTCTCCAGGAAGGCAAACCGGTCAGTTCGGACCTCATCACCAGAAAGAAGATCCTTCCCGATTCCCCGGCGACCATCCGGAACATCATGGCCAAACTCGAAAAACTGGGATATGTGTTCAAACCCCACACCTCAGCCGGCCGGGTTCCTTCCGACAAGGGCCTGAGGCTCTACGTCAACAGCCTCCTGGACATGCTGGCCCGGAGTTCGGAGAACGCGGTCCTTTTGCCCGAGTCGGCCCTTTCCGGACGGGGGGACCTGAATTCCCTGCTCCAGAAGGTGTCGTTGATGCTGTCCGACGAATCGGACAACCTGGGTTTTGTCCTGTCGCCCCGCATTTCCCGCATCCATTTCAAGCATCTGCGATTCATCAGAATCGCCGAAAACAAGGTCATGGCCATCCTTGTCGCCACGTTCAATCTCGTCCTCAATGAGATCGTCTCGCTCCGCCAGGACTTCGGCCAGGCCGAGCTCGACGAGGCGGCCCGCTTCGTCAACCATAATTTCCGGGGCAAGACGCTGCAGGCCGTCAGGGAGTACCTGGAGAAAGAATTGCCGCCCTACCGGGAGCGCAGGGATCCGGCGACGATCAAGCTGAGGGAACTCCTCAAAGCCTACATCCTTCAGGAAGAGCAATCCGAATCGATTTTCTTCCAGGGAGCGTCCAAGCTTCTGGACAGAGCCCGGGAATTCCCATTGGAAAAATTCAAGGCCCTGTTCCGTCACTTTGAGGAAAAGGCCCGGCTGGCGCGGCTGATCTCGGATTTCATAACGCTCGACCGGGTCAAGGTCTTGATCGGGGACGAGGAGACCCTGCCCGACATCGCCGATTGCGCCCTCGTCCTGTCCCATTACGGGACCGAAAGCCAGGTTCTCGGCTCGTTGGGCATCATCGGACCGAAGAGGATTCCGTACCAGAAGATCATCCCCCTCGTGGATTCGATCGCCCTGCGCTTGAGCCAAACCATCCGTCACACTCCTTGAAGGATTGCGAGCCATGTCCCTATCCGACAACAAGAAGAACGGCGAAGACGAAATTTCCGAGCTCAGCCCGAAAGAGCCCCCCTCCCAGGAGACGGAAAGCGCCCCCCCGGCCGGCGAAGACGCAAAATCCCGGGAACGGGGACGCCACGCCCACCGAAAGGAGAAATCCCAGGAACATCGGGGCGCGGCCGGAGAAAAAGAGAGCGATCTCGAAATCCTCCTCCGTGAGCGGGACGAACTCAGAGACAAGTACCTCCGCTCCCGGGCGGAAGTCGAAAATCAGAGAAAGCGGGCCGAAAGGGAAAAGAACGAATTTTTCCAATTCGCCCTGGCGGAGGCGCTCAGGGGATTCCTGGAGGTGGCCGACAGCCTGGAGAGAGCTCTGAGCGCCGAGGGGAAGGCCGAAGAAGGCGAGGGCTTCCAGGAAGGCGTGAGAAGGATCCGGAAGCAGCTTCTCGACGTTCTGGCCAAAAACGGCGTGACGCCCATCGCCGACGCTGTCGGCAGCCCGTTCGATCCCAATGTCCATCAAGCCTTCACGACGGAAGCGTCCGACGAAGTGGAGGAACCGCGGGTGAAGGAGGAGTTGCAGCGGGGATACCGTCTTCACGACCGTCTTCTCCGGCCCGCTTTGGTCAGGGTCCTCGTCCCCAAAAAGGACGATCAGACCTAGGCGACGGAATCCATGGCCAAACGAGACTATTACAAAGTGCTCGAGGTTCCCCGCGACGCCTGCGCCGAGGACATCAAAAGAGCCTACCGGCGCAAGGCTCTTCTTTTCCATCCGGACCGCAATCCCGGAGACCGGGAGGCTGAGGAGAAATTCAAGGAAGCCGCGGAGGCCTACAGCGTCCTGTGCGACTCGAGCAAAAGAACGGTCTACGACCGTTTCGGCCATGAAGGCTTGCGGGGCGAAGGCTTTGCCGGCTTCGAAGGATTCGACGCTTCCGTGTTCGACGAATTTCAGGACATCCTGGGAAGCTTTTTCGGCTTCAGTTTCAGCGATTTCTTCGGCGGCGGCCGGAGGCCGCGGCGCCGAACCGGCCGCCCCGGACGGGACCTGGCCTTGGAGCTCGTAATCACTTTGGAAGAAGCCTGGAAGGGAACGGAGAGAGAGGTGTCCCTCAGCCGTTCGGAGACCTGCCCGGCCTGCCGAGGATCGGGTCTCAAACCCGGGGCGAGCAAAGAGGTCTGTTCCGCGTGCGCAGGCCGGGGACAGATCCGGACCCAACAGGGATTTTTCACCATCAGCCGCACCTGCCCCCAGTGCGGCGGAGAGGGCGAGGTGATCACCGATCCTTGTCCCGAATGCGGCGGGGAAGGGCGCATACGGACGAAGAAGGCCGTTCATCTCCGCATCCCGGCGGGCATCGACGACGGGACGCGGCTGCGCTTGAGCGGAGAGGGGGAGGCCGGAGACCGGGGAGCGCCCCGCGGAGATCTGTACGTCCTCGTCCGCCTTCTTCCGCACGAGCATTTCGAACGGCGCGGGAACGACCTTTACTGCCAGGTGTCCGTCTCCTTCGCCCAGGCCGCTTTGGGAGTCGTTCTCGAGCTTCCCGGACTCGAGGACCGTCTCCAAGTCAAAATCCCTCCCGGAACGAATTCGGGCGAGGTCATTCGTCTGAAAAACAAAGGGATGAAAGATGTCCGATCGCAGAGAGCCGGCGATCTCTTTGTGCGCGTGCAGGTTCTCACCCCGCAAAAACTCTCCCGCGAGGAAAAGGATGTTTTGAAAAGTCTGGCCTCCCTGAAAGGGGAGTCCCTGGACGGGACGGTCCGGGCCGGACTGGATCGCCTCAAGGATGTCGTCCATTAGGGATTTGATGACCGCCAACCGGTTTTATCTTTCCCGGCCGTCCGAGCCCCCCTCCGTGGTCCGCATCGAGGGAAGGGAGCATCATCACCTCAGCCGGGTGGTCCGGATCCGGACGGGCGAGGCGATCGAATTTTTCGACGGTCGGGGCGCGGTGTACAAAGGGGTTGTGGAGTCCTGCGGTCCGGACCGGACCTTGGTTCGGATCCTCAGCCGGGAAGGAGCGCTCTCCCCGCGGACGTCCGTCACTTTGGCCATGGCCCTGGTCAGGCCTCCTGTCCTGGAGACCGTGATCCGCGCCGCCACGGAGCTTGCGGTCTCGGCGATGGTTTTCGTCACGACCGAACGGTCGGTGGCCAAGCTGCCGGCTGTTCCCGACTTGCGTTTGAAGCGCTGGAAACGCATCGCCCTCGAGGCGGCCAAACAATGCAAGACCGGATGGGTTCCGGAAATCCCGGCTCCGCGGCGCCTGGAAGACTTTCTCCGCGAGGACGCTGCGGAAGTGAAACTGTTCCTGAGCGAACGGGGCGGGGAACCTCTTCGCCGCGTCGTGACCGGCAGGCCGGAAAACGCCCCCGAGGCCCCGGCTTCGGTCAGCGTCCTCATCGGGCCCGAGGGGGGATGGTCCGCCGGAGAAGATCGGACGATCCGGGAGCGCGGGGTCAGGGCGGTCACGCTGGGCCGGAGCGTTCTCCGGGCCGAGACGGCTGCGGTGGGCGCCCTGAGTCTGATCAGCCATTTCTGGGTGATCTGAGATGTTTCTCCAAGGCCAGAAGGTCGGCAAGTACGAAATTCTCCGCTCCTTGGGCAGCGGGGGATTCGGCACGGTCTATTTGGCCAAGGACACGTGGCTGGACATCAAGGTCGCCCTCAAGGTTCCTCACAAGCAGTCGCTCGAACTTTTCAAGCTGCTTAAGGAGCCGCGGCTCCAGGCGGCGCTCAATCATCCCAACATCGTCCGCATGCTGGCCGCCGAAAAAGAAAACCGCGTTTTTTTCATGGTCATGGAATACATCAAGGGCAAAACACTGGAAAAGATCCTGGAGCGGGAGAAGATCCTGGACTGGGAATTGGCGGTGGACTACATCCGCCAGGTGGCCGCCGGCGTCGATCACGCGCACAAAAACAAGATCATCCACCGCGACCTGCGGCCCTCCAACCTGATGGTGTCCGAGGAAGGCACGGTCAAGATCACCGATTTCGGCACGTCGGCCTGGATGCAGAATGTCCATTACGCCTCGACGCGCATCGGTTCGCCGCCCTACATGGCTCCCGAGCAATTCGCCGGCAAGGCGAACTATTCGTCGGACATCTACTCCCTCGGCTGCATTTTCTACGAAATGATCGCCGGACGGCCGCCCATTTTCGACGCCGATCCCTTCAAAATCCTGGAAATGGCCCAACAAGGGCGGATCACGCCCCCCCGATTGAAAAATCCGAAAATCCCCCGGCAGGTCGACGAAATCATCATGAGGTGCCTGGTGCTCCGAATCGAGGATCGTTACCAGCGGGCGGCCGAAATCTCCCGGGACCTGGCGGCCCTCAAAAGCAAGGATAAAAAGACGGTCGAAATGGAGGACATCCGGGAAAGAATCCGGGCCAGGGAGCGGTTGGGCCAGAATCTGTGCTGGAATTGCCGGAGACCCCTTCCTTTCCGGGCCACGACCTGCCCCCATTGCGGCGAATCCGTAGAATGAGCGCCTCTCCTCAAGACCGGGGGAGGCGGTTGGGGAACACGTTTGACTTGCTTTCAGGGGTTGGGCTAAGATGAGGCTCCACGCAATGATCCACGGCTTAAGATCCGATCTCATTTTGGAAAGGAGCCCTGCATGAGTCCTTTTAAGGAAGACGGCCTCGTCTGGATGAACGGCCGGCTCGTCCCCTGGAAGGAGGCCACCATCCACGTCGCTTCGCATTGCGTCCATTACGGGTCCTCGGTGTTCGAGGGATTCCGCGCCTACGAGACGGCCCGGGGAAGCGTCATTTTCCGCTTGGACGCGCACATCCGGCGCCTGTTTCATTCCTGCAAGATCTACCGTATGGACATCCCTTACAGTCAGGAGCAGTTCAATGCCGCCGTCATCCAGACGATCCGGGCCAACAAGCTGAAATCTTGTTACGTTCGGCCGCTCGTTTACCGCGGTTACACGTCCCTGGGAGTGGATCCCTTCCCCAATCCCGTGGATTGCTCCATCTTGGTCTGGGAATGGGGCCAGTATCTCGGTCCGGAAGCCATGGAGAACGGGGTGGATGTTTGCGTCTCGTCCTGGGCGCGCATGGCGCCCAACACGTTCCCCGCCCTGGCCAAGACGGGGGCCAACTACATGAATTCCCAGCTGATCAAGATGGAGGCGCTCAAAAACGGCTACAGCGAGGGGATCGGCCTCAACGTCCGCGGGCACGTCAGCGAGGGCAGCGGCGAAAACATCTTCCTGGTCAAGGACGGAACGCTCCTGACGCCGCCCCTGTCCTGTTCCATTCTTCCGGGCATCACCCGCGACTCGGTCATGATCTTCGCCGGAGAGATGGGCCTGCCGGTTGTCGAATCCACGATTCCCCGTGAGATGCTGTACATCGCCGACGAGGTCTTTTTCACGGGCTCGGCGGCCGAGATCACGCCCATACGCTCGATCGACAGAATCCCCGTCGGATCGGGCAAGCGCGGCCCGGTGGCCGCGGAGCTGCAGGAGCGCTTTTTCGCCTACGTGAACGGCCGGAGGCCGGACACGCACCGTTGGCTGACGCTGATCGAGTGGTGAGGACGGCGGGGACTCACGACAAGGGGGGACGGCGATGAACATCGACGAGCTGCTCAAAGTCGGGATCGAACGTGAGGCTTCGGACATCCATCTCAAGGTCGGTCAACACCCCACCCTGCGCATCCACGGCGCCTTGTTCCCCCTGACGGGATTGGGCCGCCTGACGGCGCAGGAGATGGACGAGGTCATCGAGGATCTCCTCAACGAATACCAAAGGAAAAAGCTCCGGGAGAACTTGGACGTCGATTTCGCCTACAGCCTTTCGGGCTACGGGCGCTTCCGGGGCAACATCTACTTCCAGCGGGGGACTCTGGCCCTGTCCCTGCGCATCATCCCCTTCGAGGTCAAGGCCATCCGCGAGCTGCTGCTCCCCGAAATCCTGGAAACGATCTGCGAATACCCCCGGGGGCTGGTCCTCGTCACCGGCACGACGGGGAGCGGCAAAACGACGACCCTGGCTTCGATGATCGACCACATCAACCGCCTGAGGCGGGAGCGAATCATCACCATCGAGGAGCCCATCGAGTTCCTTCACGCCGATAAGCAAAGCATGATCTGCCAGCGCGAGGTCGGTGAAGACGTCATGAGCTTCGCCCGGGGACTCAAAGCCGCGCTCCGAGAGGATCCGGACGTCATCCTGGTCGGCGAGATGCGCGATTCGGATACGATCGACACGGCCATCATGGCCGCCGAGACGGGCCATTTGGTCCTGAGCACCCTTCACACTCTCGATGCTCCGGAATCCATCAACCGCATCGTCGCCGCCTTCCCGCCGCACCAGCATCGCCAGATCCGGCTGCAGCTGGCCAATCTCCTCCGGGCGGTCATCTCCATGCGTCTCATCCCCCGCCAGGACGGCGCGGGTCGCGTGCCCGCCGTGGAGGTCATGATCACCACGTCCTACATCCAGGAATGCATCCTTGACCGGGAGAAGACGAATTTCATCCGCGACGCGATTCAGACCGGCGTTTCGGAATACGGGATGCAGACCTTTGACCAGTCCATCTATCAGCTTTTCCACCACGGCTACATCTCCTTCGAGCAGGGGCTGACCTACTGCTCCAACCCCGACGGCTTCAAGCTCCGCGTTCAGGGAATTCAATCCACCCTGGACATCGCCCTGGAAGACATGGAGAAACGGCTGAAGCAGATCGATCGCCGGTCGGATCGCGGCCGGAAGGGGAAGGAATGAAGGCGCACGACATCCGCCTGTCCTTCCTTGATTACTTCAGCCGGCGGGGCCACCGGATCGTCGCCAGTTCCTCCCTGCTGCCCAAGGACGACCCCACCCTGCTTTTCACCAACGCCGGCATGAACCAGTTCAAGAACCTATTCCTCGGGCTGGAGCAGCGGGCCTACACACGGGCGGTCACGGTCCAAAAATGCCTGCGCGTGAGCGGCAAGCACAACGACCTGGAGCAGGTGGGGCGCACGTCCAAACACCACACCTTCTTCGAAATGCTGGGCAACTTCTCGTTCGGGGACTATTTCAAGCTCGAGGCCGTCTCCTTCGCCTGGGAGCTGGTCACGGATGTTTTCCGCATCCCTTCCGAGCGCCTTTACATCACCGTTTACGAGGAGGACGAGGAGGCGTACCGCCTGTGGAACGAGCGCGTGGGCGTTGCCGCCGCCCGGATCTTCCGCTTCGGGAAAAAGGACAACTACTGGTCCATGGGCGACACCGGGCCGTGCGGCCCCTGCTCCGAGATCCATTACGACCTGGACGGGGACATCCCCGCCGGGGAAGCTCGGGGCTTGATCGAATCGGGCAGCGAACGGTTGGTCGAGCTCTGGAACCTCGTGTTCATGCAATTCGAACAGGACGCGGAGGGACGTCTCCGCCCTCTGCCTTCGCCTTCGATCGACACCGGCATGGGGCTCGAGAGAACGGCCGCCGCCCTGCAGGGACGCCGGAGCAATTTCGAGACGGACCTTTTCCTCCCCCTTCTGGAGCGCATCGCCGAGGAGACGGGCCGGGAATACCCCGCCGAGGACGAAGCCGATGTGGCGATGAGAGTCATCGCCGATCACCTTCGGGCCGTCACCTTTCTTGTCAGCGACGGCATCATGCCCGCCAACGACGGGCGGGGATACGTTTTGAGACGTCTCATTCGCCGCGCCTTCCGGCAGGGAAATCTCCTCGGTCTGGACAGGCCCTTTCTCTACAAACTGACGGGAGCCGTCGGAGACGTGATGAAGGACGCCTATCCCGAGCTTCTGGGCACGGCCGCCTTCGTCAGCAAGATCTGCCTTTCGGAGGAGGAGCGTTTCGCCGCCACACTCGCTTCGGGACTCAGGGTTTTCCACGACCTCGCCGCCCGGGCCAAAACGGAAGGACGGACGACGCTGGGCGGGCCGGAAATTTTCAAGCTGTATGACACGCTTGGATTTCCCCTCGACCTCTCCCAGGAATTGGCCCGCGAAGAAGGGTTGTCGCTGGATGAGCCCGGGTTCCAAGCGGAGCTCGAAAAACAAAAAAAACGGGCCCGGGAAACATGGAAGGGCGACGCCGCCGCGAAAGACCGGAAGGTCTACGAGCCTTTTGTCGGCCGAGGAGGGCGCTTCGAGGGCTATGAGCGACAGCGGCTCGAGGGACCGCGCATTCTCGGCGTGTTGGCCGAAGGGCGAAGGGTGACGTCGCTCGGGGAGGGACAGAGAGGAGAGGTCATCCTCGACCGCACTCCTTTTTACGCCGAGGCGGGCGGCCAGGCGAGCGATACCGGCATTTTGAAAAACCCCCGTTTTTCCGCCCGCGTCGAGGCCGCATCTTTCCCCGTTCCCGAGGTCATCGCGCATCGAATTACCGTCCTCTCCGGAAGCGCGGCGGAGGGAGACGAAGTCGAGGCGGCTGTCGACGAGGACCGCCGTCTGGCCCTCAGGCGCAACCATACCGCCACGCACCTTCTTCACGCCGCCTTGCGGCAGGTCCTGGGAGAGCACGTCAAACAGGCCGGGTCGCTGGTCCTTCCCGGGAGGCTGCGGTTCGATTTCACCCACTTCGCCGCTTTGAGCCCGGAGGAAATCCGCAAGGTCGAAAGCCTGGTCAATGAAAAAATCCGCGAGGATCTTCCCGTGGAAACCAGGACCGTGACTCTGGAGGAGGGTCTTTGCGCCGGCGCCATGGCCATCTTCGAGGAAAAATACGGAGACAGAGTCCGCATGGTTTCGATCTCCGATTTCAGCCGCGAACTGTGCGGAGGCATCCATTCCGCTTCGACCGGACGCTTGGGACTGTTCAAAATCCTCAAAGAAGAGTCCGTGGCCGCGGGCATGAGACGCATCGAGGCCGTGACCGGAGATGAAGCGGTGTCCGAAACCCAGGACGCCGAATCCCTCCTCGAAGAGATCCAGGCCGCCTTGAGCGCGCCGCGGCGGGACCTCGCCGCGCAGGCGCGGCGCCTCAGGGACGAGGTCAAGGAAAAAGAGAGAGAAATCCGGCTTCTCCGTCAGAAGATCGCCCGGGGGCAGGGGAGTCCGGCCGGAGAGAAAACCCTCTCGGTGAAAGGCGTGCGGCTCCTGACCCGCAAAACGGAGGCGCTCGATCCCGGCGAGATCCGGGGGCTGGCCGATGAGCTCAAGAAAAAACTGGGCTCGGGGGTCGTCGTCATCGGCCAGACGGAAGGCGAAAAGGTGCTTCTCGTGGTTGCCGTCACCGAAGACCTGACGGCCAAAATCCGCGCCGATCGGCTGGTCAAGGCGCTGGCCGCCGAGGTGGGAGGCGGAGGCGGGGGGCGGGCGGATTTCGCCCAAGCCGGGGGACGCGCGCCCGGGAAGCTCGATGAGCTCCTGGACAGGAGCGCAGCCCTCCTGGAGACGTGGCTTTAGGCCTGCGAGAAGCCGGCCGTCCCGTCACCGCAGGCGGGGTGATAAAATCCTCCCGAACATCACCCCCAGGGGTTATTGACATGCGGTCGGTTTGAGAGATGATAGGATTCATCATGAGAGGATGGCGTCTTCCTGCGCGAGCCTTGAACGGACGGCTGGCCGTCTTTGCGGCTTTGGTGTTCCTGGCGGCGGGACTCATGGGCGCAAGCTCCCCGGAAGGAGGGCGCAAGAAATACGGTCCCTTTGTCCGCGTGGCGGCGGAAAAACATGGGCTCGATGAAAACCTCATTCATTCCATCATCCAGGTGGAGTCCAATTACAATCCGGCGGCCGTCTCCGTCAAGGGCGCCATCGGTCTGATGCAGCTCGTCCCGGAAACGGCGTCCCAGTACGGCGTCCAGAATGTTTTCGACCCCCAGCAGAACATCGACGGCGGCGTCCGCTATCTCAAAGACCTGTTCTCCCGGTACCGGAATGACCTGCGCACCGTCCTGGCCGCTTACAACGCCGGACCGGACGCGGTCAAAAAACACAAAGGCGTCCCCCCGTTTCCCGAGACGCTTCGTTACATTCGCAAAGTCCTCAGCGTTTACAATGGCCGGGGAGGGACGGGCGGAGGGCAGCTTTATTCCCTCCGGGACGCCCGGGGCAAGATTCTCCTCACCAGCGACCGCTTCTATCTTTCCCTAAGGCGGGACGCCCCGTCCGAACGCTGAGGCGCCTCATCCCTTGACGCTCATGGACAGGGGAAGGACTTCGAACACCGCCGGGAGACGTCCGACCTGTTCGCCGTCGATTTCAATGGCGACATCGTCATCGCGGTTCTCGGGCTCGGCCTCCACAACCCGGCTGCGGTAAAAGTCGATCTTGGGGTGGGAGAGATGGGTGCCGAGGTAGATCCTCCAGCTGTGTAGAAGAAATTCCATGATTTTCATGCCTCGGACGAGGACGAAATCCAGAAGGCCGTCGTCGAGTTCGGCGCGAGGAGATATTTTCATCCCCTTGCCGAAAATGCGGCCGTTGGCCACCGCGCCGATCATGTAATCACCGGCGGGCAGTTCCCGGCCGTCCATTTTGAGTTTCAGGCGTTTGTTTCTGTAGGTTAGAGCGGTGGTGTAAAGACAGCGGAAGTAGGAGGAGGCGCGCCGTTCGAGCCTTTTGCGGTTGACCTCACGGACGACTTCTCCGCCGAATCCGAAATCGGCGACGTTCAGGAAAAACCGCTGTTCGGTCCGGCCCGAAGGGGCGGTGTAGGCGGCTCGACCGACGTCGATCTTTTTTCTATCGGAGCCGGCGATCACTTTCAGGGCGGATTTGACGTCGGAAGGAAGATTGAGGCTTTTGGTGAAATCGCACCCTGTTCCCGAAGGGACGACGCCCAGAGCGGAGTCGGGATTGATGACCCTGCCTTTTTCAAAAAATCCGTTGGCGATCTCGTTCATCGTGCCGTCTCCGCCCACGCCGATGATGAGATCGGAACCCGACTTGATCGCTTCCCGCGCCATGTCGGCGGCCTGAAAGGGCTTTTCGGTGAAATCGTAGCGAAATTCCTTGAAAAAGCCGCGGAGGGCCGATTTGATCTCGCTCCATCGTCTGCGGGTTCGCCCTTTGTTCGACTCAGGGTTGACGATCACTTGGGTCTTGTGCGGCATGGGGGTTCTCCGGACGGACGGGAGTCTTTTTCTTGAACATGGAAACGGCGATGACTCCGCCCAGGGCGCCCAGGCCGGCAAACAGGGCGGCGGTCAGGAGCAAGTCGAGAAAAAACGCCTGCGGCGTCAGAGAGGGAAGCTCACCTCGGATCAGCTCCTCGAGCTGGGGAGGAGGCGGCTGTCCGGATTGTTCAAAAAGATCCATGAGATAAGGGAAAACATGCTTTTGCATAAACCGAAGATTCACGCTTTGAAGGGGGATCAGAATCACGGTCCGGACAACAGCCGAGGCCAGGCCCGCCAGGGCGCCCAAAATCGCGCCGTCAGCGCCGGTCAGGGCGGCGCGTGTCTGTTTTTGATGAAGATATACGGCCAAAAGCCCGCCGGCGATGGGCCAGAGACAACAACAGCAATTGACGAGTGGCAAGCCGGCCAGAACACCGGCCATAACCCCGGCCAGAAGCGCCGGTTTCCACAATTCCGGATTGTTATGGTCCATGTGCGCCTGCGTGAGGCCTATTCTAATTTGAACTTCTTCTGATTGCAAGCCCTCGGTAGGCCAATTCCGCAGCCGCTGCCAGAAAATAAAAGGGAAGAACCGCGCCCCAAAAGAATCCCGAGGCGAGGCGCAACCCCACGCTGCTGTCCCACAAGCGGAGGGCGTTGCCCAGGACGTCGAAGGCCAGGGGAAAGCTGAACGCCGGAAACACCCATCGAGCGGGAAGCCGGATATTGCCCCAACCCCGCCAAAATGGATAGATCAGGCAGCCGAGGAATATCCCCAGATAAACGCCGAGGCACCGCCCGCACACGGCCATCGGATGTCCGGAAATGTGAAGGCACCGGGAGGGAATTTGGTGGCAGACATGAGAAAACATCCTGTAGAGAGGCTCGGCCAGAATGGACTCGCGGGCGGCCAGCCAGGGGGCCAGGAATGTCGAGGCCACAAGGCAGCCCGCTCCAAGAAGGGATAGGATGTAGAAAACCGCCGCCGCCCGGGACGGCCGGAGCCCGGAAGACGGACGAGCGGGCATCGCGGAAGCCTTTCAGGCCAGGCGCCGTCGGCGCAGCCCGGCCAGAAGAAAGAAAATCAAAAGAAAAAAGAATGCCGGCACGGACAGGGACATGAACCGGGAGTAAAGCCGGCGGCCCAAGACGTCGTAAAGGCTCAAAAAGATCAAGGCGGCGTCGAGAGACAGCGCGATGCGCCAAGCGACCGGGATGTCGAAAAAATGCCTGAAGCAGAGAGCCAGGGCCGGAGCGGCCAGGAGAAAGGTGTAATCCCAGCCCAGGGGGGAGACCAGGGGAATGAGAAGCATCAAGCCCGCTCCCTCGAGGAGTTCCGGGTGCGGGAGGTTCCGTCCCCGCGCCATGACGCTCAGGAAAATCAGGCCGAGAAGAAATAAGCCCAGGGCCCAAAGGGCAAGCGAGAGCCGGTGATCGCCCGTGTATTTGAATGCCACGGCCAGGAGGGAGAGGTTGTCCTGAGAGGCCAGAAGGTGTGGCGTCGACCGGGACAAGGTTGACAGCCATTCCTTGTGAACCCAGAGGTTGCCGGAAAAACCGTAATAAAAGCCGGGCAGAAGGAAAGCGATCGGGAGCGCGGCCAGGCCCCAGGCCAGCGTTCTCCAGGCTCTCTTGATCAGAAAGTAGGGGAGGAAAATCAACGGATAAATTTTCACGGTCACGGCCAGACCCCAGAGCGCACCCGCCAGACCCTCCCGAGTTTTTCCCGACGATCGGTTTCCCGGCGGCAAGAGAAGAAGGAGCGTCAGCAACAGCAAAAAACCGACGACGGCGTTCACTTGGCCGAGATGAAGCTCCCTCAGGAAATAACGGGCCAAAACCAGTCCGGGGAGAAAAAGCATAAAGCGGGGGAATCCGGCAGGAAATCGGGCCAGTTTCAAAGACAATCCTATGACCGCCGCCGAAGCGGACAAGACGACCAGTCCCCACAGGCTTTTGGCGACGCTCAGGGGCAAAAGCGAAAAAGGAATGTAAAGAATAGCGGCGAAGGGCGGATACTTGAACTCATAATGGCCGTCAACGGAAGATCCGGGATAGAGGGTTTCTCCGGCGAGAAGGCGCTTCGCGGCCCTGTCGTTGACCTGGAAATCGACCATCCGATTGTCTTGGCCGGACAAAAGGAAAACCGCCCAGAGCGCCAGAACGACCGTCAAGGGCCAGAAACGTTTGAATGTCTTGCAGCGCGGCGCGACCATGGCTCATCGGCAACGGGCCGACCGCCACTTTAGCAATAATTTCAACATTTTTCAACCCAAAAAAACCCCTTGTCCCAAGCCGGAATCCGATCAGAAAACGCGGAAAGAACGCTTTTTCGGCCTGAAAACATATTGTTTCGACGATTGACAGAGCCTCTTAAATGTGTGTATTATTAATAAAAAACAGCCGGAGAATCCGAATCGCGAAAGGAGGAGGAATGAAAAAAGGAATCGTGGGGGGGATTTTGCTGGTGTTCATCCTTTTCCCGACCGCCGTCCCGCTTCAGTCACAGGTTGACGACGCCACCCGGATTATGGAGCAGAACAAAACAGGCGTGGTCTATCTCGTGTCTCTCGGGCGAAACAAGGAAGAGGTTTCCCGGGGAACAGGATTTGTCGTGGGGGAAAACCTCATCATCACCAATTATCACATCATTTCCCAGGCGCATAAAGTGGAGGGGTTCACTTATGACAATAAAAAAGTCCGGGTTGACGGAATTCTGGGAGTCAACAAATCCGCCAATCTGGCCCTCTTGCTCGCGAGGGGACGATTCCAGAACCTGATCATCGGCAATTTCGATCTCGTGGCTCCGGACACGAGGCTTCATGCCGTGGGAGCCAATGAAGCCGGAGAAATCAGCATCGTCAGCGGCTCCGTTCGGTCCGTCTTTCCGGTGACGCCCGAGATGAAGGCGGCTGACCTGACCCAATCCGTTCCTCTGACCTTTTCCGGGGCTCCGGTCATCGACGTGAGCGGCCAGGTCGTAGGGTGCCTGACCGTTCTCGATCGCGGATTGAAATTTGTATTGCCGGTCAATCTTTTTCGCAGCCTTTCCCGTTTGAACGATCCCGTGGATTTCAAGAACTGGACCCAGGAAAATTTCTTCGACACCCTGGAGGGTTCGCTGATCGCCGGCCGCATCGCCGCCTCCATCAATGATACGGGAAACGCCCAGAGGTATCTGGAAAAGGTCGTCCGCGCCACGCCGAACAATGCCGAGGCCCAGGGACTGCTGGCCCGGGTCTACAGCGAACAGAGAGATTATTCCTCCGCCGTGAACGCCTACAAAAAGCTCATCGGGCTGGAGCCCAACCGGGGCGAAGCCCATTTTGAGCTGGGGACGATCTATCTGAAGACGCAAAGTCTGGATGAGGCCTTGGCCGAGTTTCAAAAGGCCCAGGAGCTCGGCCTGGTCAAGCCGGAAATTTTCTATCAACTGGGCCTGGTGTATGAAAACAAAAAGGACTGGCAGCAGGCGATCGACAATTATCAGCGCTATCTGCTGACCCTTCCGTCCGAGCCGACCCAGGCGCAGTTCCGGCTCGGAGTCTGCGCCATGGAGGCCGGAGATTATCTCAAGGCTATCGGGGCGTTTCAGGAGGCTCTCAAGACGCAGCCCCAGGATTACCAGACCAACTACAACCTGGCCATGGCCTTCCAAAAAGCCAAGCAGTACGAACAGGCCGAAGACGTATTGAAGAAACTCATTCAGTTTTACCCCGAGGACGCCGCCTCTTATTACAGCACCATCCTCCGCATGTACGACGAAGCGGGAATGAACGAAAAGGCCATCGAGGCGGCCCGAAAGGTGATCGAGCTCAATCCTCAGAGCGAAGTGGCCATCTTCAACTTGGGCATCCTGTTCCAGAAACTCAAACGGTATGACGAAGCCGTTGCGGCTTTCCAGCAAGCCATCGGCCTCAAGCCCGATTTCGATTTCGCCTGGTTCAACATCGGATTGTGCTTTTATGAGCAGAAGAGATACCGGGAGGCCATCGGCGCTTTTCAGAAATACGTGGAAATCGTTCCGGACAGCGTCGAGGGCTGGATGCAGATCGGCGTGAATCACATGATGCTCAAGGACTTTGCCGGCGCCGTCGAGCCTCTCAAGAAGGCCGTGTCTCTTCAGCCCGACAACGGAGTGGCTCTTTACAACCTGGCGGTGACCTACCTGAACCTGAGGGCCGAATCCAGCGCCCGGGAGATCTATCAAACCCTGGTCAATGTCGATGCCGACCTGGCCGTCCGTCTGAGGAGGCTTCTGCAGCGATAAGCATTCGCCGCCGGGGCTCATTGACAAAGCGGCAAGGGATGTGATATAAACATTCTCCCCTAAGGCTTTCCGCGCGCAGAAGCAGTTTTCCGATCCACATGACGTTCGTGTTTTCCGCGTCCTGCGGACGGCTCCTCGCCGGAACAGCGCGGCGGCCGCGTCATCCCGGGGGAAAGAGGTTCCGTGGGCAGGTGGCGGAATCGGCAGACGCGCTAGGCTTAGGACCTAGTTCCCGATGAGGGAGTGCGGGTTCGAGTCCCGCTCTGCCCAATGTTCCAGATTTCAAGGCCGGGGAAACGCCTTCAGGCCCGAGGAGGAAATTTCGATTTGGACGTCAAACTGATCGCCAGCACGGTTCAGGTCCTCAGCCCGAGCCGCAAAGACATCACTGTCGAAGTGACGGCCGAGGAAGCAGCCCGGGAATTCGACATCATCCTGGAGAAATTCGCCGCCAACGTCAAAATGCCGGGATTCCGCCAGGGGAAAGTGCCGCTCGAAATCGTTCGGAAAAAGTATGCCGAGGAGATTCATAGGGCCCTGATCGACGAGTTGGCCCCCAAGGCCCTTCAGGCCGGTTTCCGTGAGCACGGCGTGGAGCCTGTCGGGCTGCCCGTCGTCCGGGACATCGACTTCGCTTACGGACAGCCCCTGCGCTTCAAGGCGGAAATCGACGTCTGGCCGGAAATCGACATCTCCGATTTCCAAAGCATCAAAATCAAGAAAAAAGACATCACGGTCGAAGAAGAGGAAATCGTCCAATATCTGGAACAGCTCCGACAGCATGCGGCGGAATATGTTCCTGTCCAGGGACGAGGAGTCGTGGAGGGCGATTATGTCGCCGTGGAGACTCAAGGCGCGGACGTAAAAGCCGGCAAGAGATTTCCTCTCGAAAAATCCGTTCTCCTGGCCGGGCCTTCCGAAGACAATCCGATGGGCGGAGCCATCCTGGGTCTGTCCGAAGGGGAAGAGGCCCGTTTCGAGCATGTCTATCCCGAAGACCATCCCGACAAACGGCTGGCCGGTAAGACCGTCGGCTTTCGGGTGAAAATCCTGACCATAAAAGAAAAGAAAGTCCCCGCCTTGGACGACGACTTGGCCAAAACACTCGGGGAATTCGAGAATTTGGAAAGTCTGAAACAGAGAATCCGGTCCGATTTGAAGGCATCCAAGGAAAACGCCTTGCGCAACGAAGCGGCCCGGGAAATCCTGGAAAAATTGTCCGATCGCATCCCGGATGATCTTCCTCGGACTCTGGTCGAACAGGAAACGCAGGATCTTCTGAGAAAATTTTTGAAGTCACCGGAATCCCGGGGCCTTGAAGCCGGGGGGCGGACGGACTGGGAAAGCCTCAAGTCTAAACTCCGAAAGGATGCGGAGCGGACGATCAAGAACCACATCGTCCTGAAAGCCGTGGCCGCTCGGGAAAATCTCAGGGTCGGCGAAGAGGAATTCGACGAGGAAATCCGCAGGTTGGCACGGTCGAACGGCCTTCCGGAAGCCAGGCTCCGCAGCCTTATTGAAGAGGAGGGGCGCATGGAGGGCTTGAGAGAGAGTCTGCTTTTTCGAAAAGCGGTTGACTTTTTGGTCGATAAGGCTATAATGTAGTGTTACAGACCGATCCTATGGCTTCCATCCCCTTTGTCGTCGAACAGGACGGCCGCGGAGAGCGGGCGTATGACATTTACTCCCGTCTGCTCAAGGACAACATCATTTTCATCGGAACGGAGATCACCGACGACCTGGCCAACGCGGTCATCGCCCAGCTTTTATATCTCGAAGCGGAACGTCCGGACACGGAGGCGTCGTTGTACATCAATTCCCCGGGGGGAAGCGTCACGGCCGGCTTGGCGATATACGACACCATGCAGTTCGTCAAGTCCGAAATCTCCACGATCTGCGTCGGCCAGGCGGCCAGCATGGCCGCCGTGCTCCTGGCCGCCGGGACGCCGGGCAAGCGGTTCTCCCTCCCCAACAGCCGGATCATCCTCCATCAACCCTTCGGCGGCTACCAGGGGCAGGCGGCGGACGTGGCCATCCAGGCTAAGGAGATTCTGCGCATCAGGGAAAATTTGTACGGCATTCTTCATCTTCACACCCGACAGCCCCGGGAACGGATCGAAGCGGATATCGACCGGGATTTCATCATGACGCCCGAGCAAGCGCGGGAATACGGGCTCGTGGACAAAATCATCAGCCGCCGGGGCCAGACGGAAGCGTGACGTCGAAGGCGGAGCCGTTCCGCGCCGCCGGACAGGAAAAGAAAACGATGGACGAAAGGACACAGCGCAAGACGGAAGTCGCGATCAAGTGCAATTTCTGCGGGCGCAACCAGTCCCAGGTCCGCAAGCTCATCGCCGGTCCCGGAGGCGTGTTCATCTGCGATAATTGCGTCGAAGTGGCCCATTCGATCATCGTGTCCGACCGGAAGAAGGAAGAGGACAAAAAACAGAAATTTCACTTTCCCACTCCCGGCGAGATCAAATCGGCCCTGGACGAATACATCATCGGTCAGGACCGGGCCAAAAAGAAAATCTCCGTGGCCGTTTACAACCACTACAAGCGCATTCACATGGCCAAGGATCCTTCGGCCGTGGAAATCGCCAAGAGCAACATCCTGCTTATCGGCCCCACCGGAACGGGCAAAACCCTTATGGCCCAGACTCTGGCCCGCATCCTGTCCGTGCCCTTCGCCATCGCGGATGCGACGTCTTTGACCGAAGCGGGCTATGTGGGCGAGGACGTGGAGAACGTCGTCTTCAAGCTGTTCAAGGCGGCGCGGGGCAATCTCGACAAGACGCAGAAGGGGATCATCTACATCGACGAAGTCGACAAAATCAGCCGCAAGAGCGAGAATCCCTCCCTGACGCGGGACGTGTCCGGAGAAGGCGTCCAGCAGGCGCTCCTGAAAATCATCGAGGGCACCGTGGCCAACATCCCCCCTCAGGGCGGCCGCAAGCATCCCTATCAGGAATTCCTGTCCGTGGACACCACCGACATCCTGTTCATCTGCGGCGGCGCGTTCGTCGGATTGGACAAAATCATCGCCCAGAGAGTGGGGCGCACGGCGGTCGGCTTCAAGACCGCCGGGCAGCCCACCGGAGGCCGGACCATGGAGGACATGTACGGCGAGCTGAATCCGCAGGACCTCATCCGATACGGACTCATCCCCGAGTTTATCGGCCGCTTCCCGGTCCTCGGCACGTTTACCGATCTGGAAGTCGAAGACCTCGTGAGCATCTTGACCCAGCCCAAGAACGCGCTGGTCAAGCAGTACCAAAAGCTGTTTGAGCTGGAAGGCGTCGGTCTGGAGTTCACGGACGACGCCCTGCAAGCCATCGCCCTCAAATCCCTGGAGCGCAAGATGGGGGCCCGCGGCCTGAGGACGATCATCGAGGACATGATGCTGGACATCATGTTTCATCTTCCCTCCGCAAAAAAGTCCTCCAAGATCAAGATCACGAAGAAAATGGTTGAAGACAGCGACTTCAGCTACGAAAAGCTCAAAGCCGCTTCCGGAGCCTCATGATGGCCGAGCCCAACGATTTGACGGAAGTCATCCATAACATCCCCCTGATCCCTCTCCGGGATCTGGTCATTTTTCCCTCCACGCTGGTGCCGTTCATCATCGGCCGCACCTCTTCGGTCCTCGCTTTGGAAAAGGCTGAAGAAACGGACAAGCTCGTTTTCCTCTCGGCCCAGATCGACCCCGCCCTGGACAATCCCGCGGCCGGGGACATCCACGATTTAGGAGTCGTCGCCAAGGTCATCCGCACCGTGGCCATGGACGACAAGAACATCAAGGTCATCGTCGAGGGCAAGAAACGCGCCCGGATCGTCGAATATTTGAGCATGACGCCCTTTTACCAGGTCCTCGCCAAGGAGGTGAAGGACATCGAAGACACCGGTGTCGAAACGCGCGAGCTTCTCAAACGTGTTCTGGGACTGTTCGAGGAATACCTCAAGCTCGGCCAGAATGTGAGCTTCCAATCGATCATGCCCGCCCTTCGCGACCACACTCCCGAACGAATTGCCGACATCATCGCCTCTCATCTCTTTCTCGGTCTGGAGGAAAAGCAGAATCTCCTCGAAACCGCGAGCGCCGGAGATCGCATCCGCCGGCTGCATCAGCTCCTCGAGGCCGAAGTCGCCCGCCTGCAGGCCAAGGCCAAGGCCGAAGGCTCCAAGGCCCAGCGCCGGAAGTTCCCCCTGCGCGGCGAAGGCGGACCCGCGTCTTTTCCCGGCGCGCCCGGCCAGAAGAAAGATGACCAGGCCAACGAAATCGAGGAACTGAAGCAAAAAGTGGCGAAGGCCAAGATGCCCAAGGACGCCGAGGACAAAGCGTTCAAGGAGATCGAGCGGCTGGAAACCATGCCTCCCATGTCGGCCGAAGCCACGGTGTGCCGGAACTACCTGGATTGGCTGATTGCTCTTCCCTGGAACAAAAAATCGCGGGAAAAACGGGACATCCGGGAAGCGGAACGGATCCTGAACGAAGACCACTACGGATTGGAAAAAATCAAAGAGCGCATCCTCGAGTTTTTGTCGATCCGGCAGCTGGTGACGAGCCCCAAGGGCGTGATCCTGGGGTTGATCGGCCCTCCGGGCACGGGCAAGAGCTCCCTGGCCCGGAGCGTCGCCCGGGCCACGGGACGCAAGTTCATCCGCCTGTCTCTCGGAGGCGTGCGGGATGAAGCCGAAATCCGCGGACACCGGAGAACATACATCGGGGCCTATCCCGGCCGCATCATCCAGATGATCAAGCGGGCCGGGACCAGGAATCCTGTTTTTCTCCTGGATGAAGTCGACAAAATGAGCATGGATTTCCGAGGCGATCCGGCATCGGCGCTGATGGAAGTCCTCGACCCGGAGCAGAACAACGCGTTTCTCGACCATTACATCGACACCGACTTCGACTTATCCCAGGTGATGTTCATCGTCACGGCCAACATGCTGGAGCCCATCCCGCGCCCTCTCGTCGACCGCATGGAGATCATCCGCCTTCCGGGCTACACCGAAGAAGAGAAGCTCCAGATCGCCCTTCGGTTCCTGTGGCCCAAACAGTTGAAGGCCCACGGCCTGAAAGACGTCAATCTGAAGATTTCGGAAAAAGCCTTTCGGAAGATCATTCAGGAATACACGCGCGAGGCCGGGGTCCGGAGCCTGGAGCGCGAAATCACGACTCTTTGCCGCAAAACCGTTAAGCGGGTCGTGGCCAAGGGGCGGACGCATCATGAACACGTCACGGAAAGAAACCTGGAGGACTACCTCGGCATTCCCAAGTTCCGTCGCCGGATGATCGAGAAAAAAGACGAGGCCGGCGTGGCTATCGGCATGGCCTGGACGGAGTTCGGCGGCGAGCTCCTGACGTTCGAGGCCACCAAGGTCCACGGCAAGGGCGGCTTCACCCTGACGGGCCAGCTGGGCGAAATCATGCAGGAGTCGGCGCGCGCGGCGTTCAGCTACGTCCGCGGCAAAATCTTCGAATGGAACATCGCCCGGGACATCCACAAAAATTTCGACATTCACGTCCATGTTCCGGAGGGCGCGACGCCCAAGGAAGGGCCCTCGGCCGGCATCACGATCGCCATAGCCATCCTGTCGCTCCTGACAGACATTCCGGTCAGCAAAAAAATCGCCATGAGCGGGGAAATCACGCTGCGCGGAAAAGTCCTGCCCGTGGGCGGCGTCAAGGAGAAGCTCCTGGCCGCCTTCCGGGAGGGAATCCGGGAGGCCATTCTCCCCCTGGACAATAAACCCGACCTGAAAGATTTGCCCAAGGCCATCAGCCAGAAGATGAAGCTCCACCTTGTGGAGCATATGGACGAAGTGTTCCGCATCGTCCTCACCAAGGACCTTCCGGCCAAAGGCGGAGGCCGGAAGAAAAAATCCGGACCGCCCTCGACCCCCGGAAAAGGGGAGGGGATGCGCAAGGAGGAAGAGCCCTCGCTGACCCATTGACGGCCCAACCGCGGCCGGCGGTTTGTTGCCGATGCCTCCGGGCGCCCGAGTGCCCGGAGGCGGACAATTCCATATAAGGATGCGCAAAATGCCGAGAAACGAAGACCTTCAAAAAAATCCTTCAGCGGAGACAAGCGCCGAAGCTCCTGAAGCCGGAGGAGCGTCCTCCGCCCGGGGGCGAAAACCCAGGGAGTACAGTCTCCTCGAACTCGAGGACAAAGAGCTCGCTCCGCTGGTGCGCATCGCCGTGCAGGCCGGCGTTCCCGAGGAGGAACTCAAGGAAAAAGTCAGCAAACACGACGTGATCTTCAGAATTCTGGAAGCTCAGGCCAAAAAGCAGGGCCTTCTCTTTTCCGAAGGCGTCCTGGAATGCCTGGAGGACGGATTCGGATTCCTCCGGGCTCCGGAATTCAGCTATCTGCCGAGCCAGGACGATATCTATGTTTCCCCGTCCCAGATCCGGAAGTTCCAGCTCCGCACGGGCGACACGGTATCGGGAATCGTCCGCCCGCCGAAGAACGGGGAGAAGTACTTCGCCCTGATCAAGATCGAGGCCATCAACTTTCTCCATCCGGACGACATCTTCGACAAGCGGCGGAACGTCCACTTCGAGCAGCTCACGCCTCTCTATCCGTTCGAGAAGATCAAGCTTCAGGACGGCAACGTCAAGAACATGAACGCCCGGGTCATGGACCTCCTGACGCCCATCGGCAAGGGCCAGCGCGGCCTGATCGTCTCGCCGCCCCGGGCGGGAAAGACGACCCTCCTTAAGACGATCGCCAAATCCATCGAGAAGAACCATCCGGAGATTTTCCTCATCGTTCTCCTGGTCGCCGAGCGGCCCGAGGAGGTCACCGACTTCCAGCGGAGCGTCAACGGAGAGGTCGTGGCCTCGACGTTTGACGAGCCGCCCGTCCGGAACACTCAGGTGGCGAACATCGTTCTGGAGAAGGCCAAGCGCCTCGTCGAGCTCAAGCGCGACGTCGTCATCCTGCTCGACTCCATCACCCGGCTGGCCCGGGCGCACAACGCCATCATCCCGCCCTCAGGCAAGGTCCTCTCGGGCGGCATCGACGCCAACGCCCTGAACAAGCCCAAGAAGTTCTTCGGCTCGGCCCGCAAGATCGAGGAAGGCGGCAGCCTGACCATCATGGCCACGGCCCTGATCGACACGGGCAGCCGCATGGACGACGTCATCTTCGAGGAGTTCAAGGGCACGGGCAACATGGAGATCAACCTCGACCGCCGGCTCGTCGACAAGCGCCTCTTCCCGGCCATCGACATCAACCGCTCGGGCACGCGCAAGGAGGAGCTCCTCATCGAGGAGGTCGACCTCAACCGCATCTGGATCCTGCGCAAGGTCCTCAGCCAGCTCTCCGAAGTCGAGGCCATGGAGCTCCTCGTGGAGAAGCTCAGCAAGACCAAGACGAACGAAGACTTCCTGGGCGCCATGAGCAAGGGATTGTAGGCCCGACCGCGGCCGTCATTCCCGGGGATCGAAGAGCGAAACACGGTGAAAAAGATATAAACGTCCTTCCTCTGACATCCGCACGGTGAAGGGCGCGATCGGAATGCCCGCGGCGGCGATTTTTTTTCTTACATCATCGGTCGCAGCATAGACGTGGGCGGCGAATCCCTTCTGAATTCCGCGGTCCGTCCGGATGAGGTGGAGAAGACGAAGGCCGACGGCCTCCCGGCTTCGGCCTTTCATGTTTTCCAGTTCTTCCGCGAGTCCGAGACGTTCCTGCAGCCCCGGCAAGGTCTGAAGGGAGACGACAAGCTTCGTGCCGAGCTGAGAGGCGAGAGGCTCACGGGGATTGAGGAGATGGGGGATGACGTTTTTCTCCGGATAGTCGATCAGGCGCTTGTAGTGAACGTTTTGAGTGTCGGGATAATTGTCTGTCAGGATGAGGGAATAGGGAGGGATGCCCTGAAAAAGGGCGTCCAAGCGGCGGTCCTGCTCCAGGCGTGCCCTGTAGGCCGGATTTCGGCCGAGATCGATCTCGGAGGCGTTCACCGTTCCCAGCCAGGCCAGGAAGGGAATAAAAACCAGGGGGAGCCAGGGAGAGAGATGTTTCCGCGCCAAGGACATCAGGGAGAAGATCCCGAAGCCGGCCGCCAGGCAGAGGATCAGGCTGACGGGGATCATGTGCATCTGGATGTCCCGGATGTCCGTGCTCAGAATCCAGATCGTCTCTCCCGCAAGCGCAAGGAAAATCAAGGCGAAAACCTTCCGTTTTCTGAGGAACAGGAAGACGAGCCCGGCCAGAGCGATGACGAGTCCCGGCCAGGTGAGGTCCCTGATCACCATCCGGATAAAAAGAGGGATCCGATCAACGAGAAGTTCTTTCGCCGAGAAGGCGAACATCTGGTCTTGGAATTGATGGCCGGTGACCAGGAACAGCAGGTCGCGAAAAGAACGGACCTCGTGCTCCAGGTAGGGAGCTCCCTGCGCCGTCCGAAGGAACAAGAGGCCGTATGAGCCGAGCCCGGCCGCCAGAGCGGCCGACCCGAAAAGCCAAAGCTTCCTCCGGCCGAACACTTTGGCTTGGACGAGAATAACGAAGACCAGAACGGCGGGGAGACAGGCGATGATCGTCAGGTGATTGCCCAGGCTCAGACCGTAAGCGAAAAGAAAAGCGATCAAAGCGCCGCTTTTTCCCGTAACCTGCCACTCGATAAGAGTCCAGAAGACAAGGGCCAGGAAGAAAGCGGCCAGGGTGTAGACCTCGGCGACCACGGCTTGGGACCAGAACGTGACCGTCAGGCCGAAAAAAGCCGCGGCGACGAATGCCGTTCCCGCGCTTCCCGTCAGCCGGCCGAGGATCAGGCAGAGAACGGCGATCGTCAGGACGGCGAACACGGCCGACAGGAGATTCGCCCGGAACGCCACGGACTTGACCGGCAGGCCGGTGAACAGATGGCTGAGAACGAGATAAACCGGATAGCCCGTGGAGTGAGGCACGCCCAGAACCCGGCCGATGTACTGGAATTTGATGCTGTCGCCGGTCAGGCCGATGCCCGGAACGAGCGTCAACCCGTAGATCACGGAAAAAAGCACGACCAAAGCCGCCGCGGCGAGCCCTCGGGAATTCATGGGGCGTATATAACACACGGGACTTCAACGAGACAATGGATGACGGGAGCGGGGCGCGGCGTTCCGGGGGAGGCCGGCCGGCTTCGCGCGAGGCGGCGCAGGCGGCTTCAGTAAGGCTTTCCCTCGAGCTCTTTTTCGTAAACGAGAATCTGGGAATAATCGATATCCGGAAACTCCGAAACCAGCCTCTCGTATTCCTCCCGGGTGATCTCCTCAAAAGGAGCGAGCTGGTAGACGGAATTGTCGCGGGGCAAAAACGTGAGCCCCCCGATGATGTCCCAGTTTTCATACAGCCAGTTGGCGACCATGATCCACTCGTCATCCTTGACCAGAATCGTCACCGAAGGATTGTGCTCCGTGAAGTTCTCTTTGACCATTTTCCAGTATTCCAGCTGATCGACGGCGTTCAGGTCTTCTTTGAAGGTCGATTTGTCCGGCGCCTTGACCGGAAAATCAAAAACGTACGTCGTTGCGGACGCCTCGGTTTGCCCGACTTCCGGATGATAGGGCACTTTCTGTTCGATCAGCATCTTGCACAAAGGATCCCCGGCCGAAATCCGGATCCGTCTGATGTAATAGGGGCTGTGCCGGGGATGCATTCCCGGGGCCGCATTGACCAATTGCGAGACCGTTCCGGAAGGCTTGACCGACGATACGGAGGTCGAAAAATTGATGTTGAGTTTCCGGGCGTAGGCTCTGTTCGTGTCCAGGATCTTTTTGACGATGGCCTTGAGGACCTTGGGCTGACGGACGACGGGACAATCCCACTGTCCGGTGATCGAGACACCAAGCAGTCTTTCCTCCTCGCAATTCCTTTCCCATTCCTTGGAGATGTAGGGAAAATGGGTCAGGCTGGATTGATACGTGCCCAGGATGGAGGCGATTTCGGCCTTTTTCAACAACGAGGACAGCGTATCGGACGGCCGGGCCACAATCTCGGTGAGATTGCAGAACTGCTTGTCGCGGAGCGTGATTTCCCCGCAGGGATTGGTTCCCGCGGTTTGCAGGTGTTTCCGGAATTTTTCCCATCTCCGCGCGGGCATCTGTTTTTCCAGCCCGCCCCGGTTGAAAATCCCTCTTTCTCCCGTCCCGCTCCGGGCCAGGGACAACCATTCTTCGATGAATTTGGTCGCCGACGGTTTCTTGTTGTAGACGGCCGAGTTGTTCGCCATGGACCTTTGAGGATTGGCGAGGTAATAATGCCCCGTCTTGGCCGCCCTCATCTTCTCGTCATCCAGATCGGAGAGCGAGATCAGGGCGCTTCGTCTCACGCCCCCCATCTCCACGAGCTGCCCGATCTTGCAAATGATGTCATGGACATCGAGGCTGCTGAGTCTCTGACCCTGGTTGCTGAGAATTTTCTTCCGGGCGAAATCCAGAAGAGATTTCAACGGCTCCGGGCCGGAGCTGATTCCTCCCATGGTCTTCAGGCGGGCCCCGTAGGGCCTGACTTGGGAGTAATCGAACTTGACGTCTTTGCCCTCATACCAGGCCTTGAGCCCCAGGGTCAGGGCGTCACCCCAACCCTCCTTGCTGTCATGGACGACATGAACGGGCAGCGTTTCTCCCGTCTGGTGCTTGACGATGGGAAGCTGCTGGATGTTCTGATTCTCGACGGAGAATCCCACTCCCGCCCCGCACATGAGGAGATACATGATCTCGGCAAAATCCTTCAAGCCGTTGGGGGCGATGTAAGAACAATTGTACGTCGCCACGTTGGTGGCCCGGGTCGCTTCGCCGGCGGCCCACATGAGCCGCATCGAGGGCATGACTTTCTGGTTGAGAATGGAATCCCTGATTTCCCGGTATTTGCCTTTGGAGATCTTGTCCCCCAGGACTTCCTTCATAAAGCGCATATACCGGTCCACGGATTCGATCCAGGTTTCCCTTCGGTTTTCCTCGGGCAGCCAACGGGAATACGTCCGATAGTAGATGAATTCTCCCAAAGCATCCGGAAAACATTTCTTGCTTTTCTGGGCGAGCTCCCGGACTCTTTTCGGGACCGCCTTTTGCTTATCCCTGATCTTGGCTCTTTCCTGACGATAGAGGATGTAGGATTTGGCCGTTCGTGGAAAATCCATCAAGATGAGTTTTTCTTCCACGATATCTTGGATTTCCTCTATCCCCGGAATCGCATGGGGCAGGAATCGCCTTTCCAGCTCCCTGACGCTTCCGGCGGCCACGCGGACGGGATCTTTTTTGAGATCTCCTTCCTCGACGGACTTCATGGCCTTGAAGACGGCTGCGACGATTTTTTGGCGGTTGAAAGGGACAATCCGCCCGTCTCTCTTTTTCACTTTTTTTATTTTTTCTTCAGCGTTCATCGATCGACTCCTTTCGGGAGGATTCCTGTTATGAGGCCAAACCGCCTCTTCAAAAGACGCGCCTTTCAACGCTCTTGGGAAAGAGCACGGAATCGAAGCAACCGCATTTTAGATTGATTATATCAAATCCCCGTTCTTCGAGAAAGAGAATCGCTTTCCGTGAGGCTCATCGGGGACCGATCTTGATTTCGCCCTCGGGCCTATGTATATTCGATTTCGGACTCATCGCGAACACGGGGCGGAAAAACGACTTCTTGATGATTCTTCGGGGCGGACCAGGCGGGAGCGGCCGGCCGGCGCGTGAGGCGGAGTCGCAAGCCGAAAAGGAGGCGGAAGATGATGTCGCCGGATTGGGAAAGCCGGAAAAGAAGTTTTGATTGTTTGGATGTGAGGCATGTGACCGATAATTTTTTGCCCGGCCTTCTGGCCAGAGCCGACCGCCTGGACGTCGGTCAGGGGCTGTGCGTCATTCAGACTTTTGAGCCGATCCCCTTGTATTCCGCCTTGGCCGATTTCGGTTTCGAGCATCTGACCGAGCGGGTTTCGGACGGGGAATATCGGGTGTATTTTTACCGGGTGGCGAAAAAAGAACCCGCGTTCATAAACGGCGGAGACATGCCTTTGAAACCGACCGCCATTCTCAATTTCAAAAAGATCGACGACGCCCTGACCGAGACGGTGATGAATTTCTGGAACCTGATCTGGGGGAACAAGCGCTCGGCTATCGATCCCAAGATCAAGGTGCTTCTCTCCCTGGCCAACGGCGTGGGCGCCGGCCGGATTCGGCAAGCGACCCGGGAGCTGGTCAAAGCCTATGCCTTGGGCGTCAGCCTTGCCGAACTGGATGAACTGTTCGCCCTGTTTGTCTGGAACGGGGGAGTGGGGACTTTTGCCTCCGAGATCGGACCCTCCTCGCTGTTCGGAGCGTATCAGTTGATCAAAACGCTCGAAGGCAAAGGAAAGACGCGGGCCGAGGTGATGAACGCCCTCCTCGAAAACTATGGAGAGAAGAACCCCGACGTGAACGTCCTGCCCGGGGGCGGCCCGGACAAAGCCTGAAACGGCGCGGCCGCAGCGGCGGGTCTTTGACAATTTCATGAAATCTTTTGTCGGAATCCGCACGGTTCCAGCGTTCCGATCAATGAGCGCCGGTGAGGGAGGAAAAGGCATGCGCGCTGTTATGATTCTCTGCCTCTTGAACGTCCTGGCCGGCGGTACGGCCCCCGCGGTCGAGGTCGAGGAATTTCCTTTGGCCAACGACCTGTTGCGGGCGGTCGTCCGGGTGGAAGGAGGACGTCTGGCCGGGGAACGTCTCGAGATCCCGTCCGGAGGCGGGCCCTTCCTGGAGAACGATGCCGGTTTCGCCGTTGCGCTCGTTTGGAACGGCTGGCGGGCTCCGGGCAAAGCGAACAACGGCGACATCTTCATCATGCTCGGGCCATCTGATTTCACCCTGAAGGGAAGCGCGAAGCGGTCGGACGACGCGGGGCAGGAATGGTCGTTGTTCTTCGACGGGCCGGCGCACATCGGCCTGGAGTTCACGGTTCGACTGAACAACGGGACGCGCTCCCTGCGCCGCCGCCTGCGGGTCTTCGAACGCCGACATCCGCTGCCCTACGCCGAGCGCGAAGGAACCTCCGGCCACCTGCTTCATGCCCTGTACGCCTATGACGCCCGGCTGTCCGGAGCGCCTAGGGTGATCAAGGCCGGGGGCTTCGGTCAGCCCGTGGCCCTGACGCTCGAAGGCGGGGGAGCGTTCGCCGGGCTGGAATGGCCGTCCGCGGACAACTCTTTGACGCTCGATCCAGGGGGCGCGCACCTGCGATGCGGCCAGGAAATCGGGGAACGGATCGACGACGGGGGCGTCGCGGGCGAATGGGCCGTCCTGGCCCTCACACCCGACGGGAGGGTCAAGGAATGGTTCGTCCGCTATCTGGACGAAATCCGTGCGGCCCCTCTGCGGCCCTATACGCTGTACAACACCTGGTACGATCTGCGAAGCGCGGAATACCCCGAGGTCAAGCCCGCCCAGGTCATGAACGAGGAAAACGTCCTGCGCATCGCCCGCCTGATACGGGAGAACATGGTCGAACGCCACGGCATCACCCTCGACGCCTTCGTCCTGGACGACGGTTGGGACGTTTACGAGTCCGACTGGCGGCTGCGGCCCGCCCAGTTTCCGAACGGCCTCGAACCCATCCGCAGGGAGCTCGAACGCACCGGGACCGCGCTCGGCATCTGGTTCGGGCCGACGGGCGGCTACAGCTTTCACGGCCGGAGGGCGGACTGGTTCCGGGCCGAAGGCTACGAAGTCACGGACAACAACATGATGTCCCTGGTCGGCCGCCGGTATGCCGATCTTTTCCGCCGCCGCGTCACGGAAATGTCCCGCGCCGGCGCGACGTATTTCAAGTGGGACGGAATTCAGTTCGTGGACAACAACCCGAAGAACGGCGGCCCGATCGGGATCTACGGACGCCGGGCGGCGCTGCGGCACCTCATCGAAAGCTGCGAAGCCGTGAGGGCCGTCCATCCTCAGACGTTCCTGAACATCACCTCCGGCACCTGGCTCAGTCCCTGGTGGCTCCGATGGGCGAACACGATCTGGATGGACGGCGGGGACTTCGGCAGCGCGGAAATCCCCAGCATTTCGACCCGCGACAGCTCGATCACCTACAGGGATACGGTCCTTTACGAGAATTTCCGCCGCAAAGGGCTCTGGTTCCCCACGGCCAATCTCATGACCCACGGGGTGCTCAAAGGCCATATCGACATCGAGGACATCGGGCGCGGCGAGCCGCCGGGCAAATTCGCCGACGAGGTCGTCTTTTACCTCGCCCGGGGCGTGGCCATGCATGAGCTCTATATCGCTCCGGACATTTTGAGCGAAGACGAATGGGCCGTGCTGGCCGGGAGCCTTCGCTGGGCTCGGGAGAGATTCGACGTCCTGAAGCGCGGGGAGATGGTCGGAGGAGATCCGGGCCGGGGCGAACCCTACGGCCATGTTCACTTCAGCGGATCCCGAGGGCTATTGGCGGTCCGCAATCCCGTCGTCGAAGCCTCGGAAATCACCGTGACGCTCGACCCGGCCAACGGCCTGGACCCCTCGTCATCCGGCCTTCTCCTGGAGAGGATCTACCCCACGCGCTGGGCGGCTCCGGATCTCTACGCCGCCGGCGACGAAATCAGAATAACGCTTCTCGGTTTCGAGGCGGCGGTCTACGAATTGCGGCCCGTCTCGGAGCTTGCCGGCCCCATCCCCGTGGACTCCGTTTTCGAGTCTTGTCCCGGAGGGATCCGCTTGCTCGAGGTGGGCGAGCGGCCGGGTGTCGCCGGGCCGGGCGGCTTCAAACGGGGCGGGAAGGATTGCCCTCCTTCCCAATGGGCCGCGTTGACGGCTCCGTCTCCGCCCCTGGCGGCGGCCGTCGCCGTGCATCCTCTGAAATCGGGCGTGGAAGTGGAATTTTTTATCGACGGTTCCGCGCGCCAAGCCACGCTGGGATTCCTGCTTCTTCCCGGCAGGGAAGGGGATTCCGACCCGAGGCTGAAAGTCGAGTCCGACGGCCAGGACGTCGAGCCAGGACGCGTCTCCCAGCCCGGCAAGTGGCATTGGCTGACCGTGGAGGTCGGCCCGGGCGCGCACCGGCTGCGCCTGACGGCGGAAACGGCCGAGGCTCCGGTCGATAAGGGAACCGGCCGGGCCGAGGTCTGGCTGACAGGCTTGCAGGCCGTTTCCGGGACGGAGCTCATTGTCGACGGCGACGATCGGGAGCTCATGCGCCTGCTTCCGCCCTCGGGACGCGGCGCGGGGACGCTGCCCCGCGTCCTCCGTTTGGGACAGGCCGCCCGGGTCGCCTTCGAAAACCGATGATGTTCCTTTAAAGCAAAGCCTCCCGGCCTACGGGCGGGAGGCCGGCGCGGCCGCCTTGACGTCCCAGTTGATGACTGCGTTCCAGAGAAACCGGTGGTCCGAACGGTTGAGGTCGCGGTGCACGGGGTTGAAGTTGAAGGCGATGACCCGGCCCCGGCCCACGGAAAAATCGAGAATCGCCGGCCTCCCTTCGATCTCGTCCTCGCCTTTAAGGGCGCCGCTGACGAGCATCCGGGTTTCCGGATCCTTGGGCGCCGACGCCGCGTCCGCTCCCGTCTCCTCCTCGCGGTCCTCGGCCCGCGGCTTCGTCCCCCATTGGAGGACGACCGCTTCCCGATCCGAAACGGATACGTCGTAGACGGGCATCAAGGCCCGAAATACGGACGCCGTCTCCTGGAAGCCGTAGGCAAGGGGATGGTCGGGCCTTACGAACTTCACCCGCAGTTCCGAGCCGGGAGTGAACACAGGGCCTGATTTCCGTCGCACGTTCCGCACGAGGCCCCCCTCCAGAGCCAGCGCCGAACCGTTGCCGAGCGTGACGAGCGTTCCCCCGGCGGCGAGAAAGCGCTCGAGCTGGGCCATCCCCGCCCAGCCGATTCCGCCGGTGATGTCCTCGGATGCGTTGGGGACGCCGTGGCTGGGAGTGTCCTTAGCCTTGGTGTAGGCCATCGGGCTGAATTTGCGGTCGATGCCCAGGATCTGGTCCTGGAGACCGAGATAATTGTGGCCGAAGATGACGACATCGTGCTTCTCATTGAGGCGGCCGGCCCGGATGTCGTCGTCGCGGATATAGGCGTAAGGGATTTTCTGGCGGTCGAGGACGAGACGGAGCCAACCGACCGCCTCGGTGTCCGCCCAGGTGTGCCACACCGCCAGGCGGGGCAGACGGGACTCGCGCCGGGGAACGTCGGGAACCGCGGATGCGCCCGTGAAATCCACGCCCAGTTCCTCGGCGGCGTTCTCCAGCGCCTCACGGAGCCCCTTCTGACCGGGAAGGATCCACGAGCCCGCGGGGTAATCGAGCCCCTCCGCCTGGAACGCTTTCCCGGCGATTTCTACCCGGAAGGAAGCCAGCCGGAAGCGCAGAGCGAGGAGCGCTTCCTGGCCCGTGTCCTTCAACAGGAATACGGGTCCCGCTCCCTTGACGCTCCCGGCGACGCGGAATCCGGGTTGGAGAGGTTCGAGGGGCACGTCCTTGACCTGGGCGTCATCGATGCGGCGGGCTTCGATCCCGAAGTGAACGGGCAGGGCCCAGGACACGTCGTCATAAGGGGGATACGCGGCGTCCTGGGGGAACATCTGGGGAAGGAGCAAATCCACGGCGTAGTTTCGGTAAGGCTGGTCGAGCCGGACGACGTAGGTCCCGGCCGGGAACTCTCCCTCCTCGACCTTGAAGGCCTCCGAAGCCCTTCCGACTTCGATGCGCTGCGCCAGGAGCATCTCGACCATCTCGGCCGCGCGCCGGCGGTCGCCCTGTTCGGCCGGAATGACAAAGGCATGGGGATTGCCCGCGACGCCCTTCCTCCAGGAATTGTATCCCTTGCGGTAGAAATCGCGGAGCATCTCCTTGGCGTTCTTGGCGGCGTAGTTGAGGATGGCCAGGCAGCCGGTCTGCATGTAGTTCGTGTTGTTGCGCAGCGACCAGCGGAACTTTCGGGGAGGCGGCAGAGGACGGTACCATTCGCGGCTCGTCACGGGCCGCCCGACATAGCGCTCCTCGTTCGGCCGGAGAATGCGCTCCATGGTTTCCGCCGTTCCGTTGCCGAAGGTCTCGTAGCCGCGGCCCATGCTGTTGTGGTTGACGGCGATCGAGTCGAGATAGTGATGGCCCCAGCCCTCTCCGAATCCCCAGGTCCAGACACCCGGCATGCCGAAGGACGTCAGGGCGCCGATCTCGGCGAAGGCCATGGCGAAGAATTCGTTGATCAGGATGGGATCGATGTTGGCGTTGAACGGTCCCGTTCCGTTCCAGGTCTGGAGGAGGGGGATCGATTCGTGAAGGTCATGAAAGACGGTCGGGTGATAGTCGAAGAACATCCGGCTGACGGCCTTGGACAGCTCGAGCGCCCCCTGGTGGGTGTCGCGGTTGTTGTCGTGGAAGACGTAGAAGCCCCAGTAAGGAGGCGAGACGGGGGGCAAAGCGTCGTAATCCTTCTTGCCCTTGAGATGGCGATAGAACCACTCGACCTGCTTGTCCCGGCCGTCGGGCTCGGAGACGGGATTGATGAGAATAACGAGTTCGCTCCGGATCCTGCGGATCATCGGCTGTTCGGACACGGCCAGGCGATAGGCCAGCTCCATGACCATTTCCGGGCTGCCGAGTTCGGGAGGGTGAAGCCCGGCGTTGAAACAGTAAATCGGCCGCGCTTCGGCGATGACGGCCTCGGCGTCCTCGGGGGGAGTGCGGCGCGGGTCGGAAAGAGCCGCGGTCGCCTCTTTGAGACGGGAGAGGTTTCGGATGCCGGCCTCGTCGGAGACGACGACAAGGAGGATTTCGCGGCCCTCTTCGCTTCGCCCGATGGTCTCGACGCGGACGCGCGGCGAGTCCTCGGCCAGGCGGCGGAAATACCCGTAGATCCGGGCGACGGAGGACAATTCCCCCTCGGCGCCCACGATGCGGCCGAGGTATCGGCTCGGAGAGGTCACGGTCTCGGAATACGGGACGTAGGCCGTCCACGGGCTGCCGAAGCGAGGCTCGGTCGTAAACTTGGCGATGGCCTCGACCGAGCCGGGTTCGGGCCTGTCCGGAGCATAGGGATCAACGGCCCGGGACGGATTTTCTCCTTGAGGGCCGGGGGAGACATCGGCGGCGGCGAAAAGCGCGATGCAGGCCAGGGCGGCGGCGAAGCGGAAAAAGAAAGAGACGCGGACGGACCGGAAGCCGGGGAGTGTGTTCATTTTGCCTCCAAGGAGGAGAGTATAAGTCCCGGCCTTGGAGGCGGTCAAGGAATCCAGGAAACGGGAGCGTCGGAAGCACGGAGTCCGGCTGAAGGGAAAGAAGCGGTCAGCGACCGGGCTTTTTCTCCGTCAGCTCGCGGTAGATGATTTCGACGAGACCCGGCCGGCGCGGTCGGCCCGAAACCGCCGACGGCTCGGCGGGCACGCCGAATGCGGCCTTGACGTCCTCCAAGGATTTGTTTTGGGCTATGAGCGATTCAATTTTCGCTTGCTTTTCCTCGAGGCCGGCCAGGAGCGTTTTTACGTCCTCTTTGCCCGCCGGGCCGGAGTGCCCGCTGAGATAAATTTCGGCGTCCAGGGCCAGCAAGCCCTTGAGGGCCGCGACCAATCCTCGAAATGTCCCGTTTTTATGAAGGTGGATGAGAGGGTCACGTTCGAAAAAGAGCAGGTCACCGACGAAAGCGACTTTTTCTTCCGGAAAAAACACGACGAGGTCGCTGTCGGTGTGAGCGGGGCCGAAGTGATGGATTTCGACTCTTTTCTCTTCATTATCCTTCGGTTTCAGCACGATCGGCAAGACTCCCGTGTCCATCATCAGAATCATCCAGTTGAGGCCGTCCTTGAAGGCGTCATCCTCGAACGCCGCGTCCATGTCCCTTTTGGCGTTTCGATGAGCCACGAGGGGTACGCCCCGAGGAAAACCGGGCAGGCCGTTGACGTGATCTCCGTCGCTGTGAGTGAGGACGAGCCAGCTGATCGGCGCCGTCGTCAGCTCGGCGATTTTTTCGACCAGGGCCCTGGCCGAATCCTCGGTCATTTTGGCGTCGATGACCAAAACGCTTTGGTCTCGGATATAAGCGCCGCCGTTGGCCCCGCTCCCGCCCCGGACTTCATAGAGATTGCCCCTGATGAGCGCCAGGGTAAGGGGAGCGGGCTCCTGGCGGTACTGGACCGGTTGCGACCGGTCTTGTCCCTCCGATTCCGCCTGCCCGAGGGACGCCAAGAGAATCAGAAGAACGGCCGCCGAGTGCGCGACACGGTTTTTGCTCATGAGGGTCCTCCTTTTATGTTTCAGCCGCTCATGCCCTGGAAAAAGTCAGGGCGCCGGAAAGCCGGTACGGTTCCGGCGACAATCGACTTCCGGCCTCTTCTTTCGGCGGGAACGGAAAATATTGGTTCATGTCCTGTTGAACGCTCTCCGAATTTCCAAACCTAACTGGACGGCTCCGTCCCGTCCCAGCAATAGGTGCAAAGACGCTCCCTCGGCAGTCCGATGGCCGCCACCATGTCCTCAAGGCGCTGGTACTTGAGCGATGTCAGCATGAGCTTCCGCCGGATGATGTCCTCGACGGCCTGGTATTCCGGCGTCCCCCAACGGGTGTAGGCCGAGATGTCCGACAGCGTGTCGCCCTCGAGGTCGCGGACGGCCGAGCGGGCCGCAAGCTCCCACTCCGACTTCGAGACCGAAAAATTCAGGAACTTGCAGTTGTAGGCCAGGGGAGGGCAGGCCGGCCTCATGTGGACCTCGAGCGCTCCGACGTCGAACAGCCGTTTGACCGTGTCCCGGAGCTGCGTCCCGCGGACGATGGAGTCCTCGCAGAAAAGGATTTTCTTGCCCTCGATGAGGTCCCGGATCGGAATGAGCTTCATCCGCGCCACGAGATCCCGGGCGTCCTTGTTCTGGGGCATGAAGCTCCGGGCCCAGGTGGGCGTGTACTTGACGAACGGCCTCCGATAGGGGATCCCGGCCTCGGCGGCGTATCCCAGGCCGTGTCCGACGCCCGAATCGGGGATGCCGGCCACGAAATCGATGTCCAGGGGATTGCGGCGAGCGAGAAGAGCGCCGCACCGGTAGCGGGCGCTCTCGACGTTGATGCCTTCATAGCTCGAAGCCGGGTAGCCGTAATAGACCCAGAGAAATGCACAGATTTGAAGTTTCGATCCGGGGGGCTTGCGCTGCTCGTGGCCTTCGGGGGTGAGGAAAACGATCTCGCCCGGCCCGAGCTCCTTGTCGACCTCATAGCCGAGGTTGGGAAAGGCGCAGGTTTCTATGGTCACGGCGTAGCTGCCGGGCTTCCGGCCGATGATGACCGGCGTTCGGCCCCATTTGTCCCGGGCGGCCAGGATGCCCGTTTTGGTCAAGATGAGGAGGGAGCACGATCCCTTCACGGCCTCCTGGACATGGGCCACTCCGGCTTCCAGGCTCTCCTCCTGGTTGATCAGCGAGGCGACGACCTCGGTGGGCGTGACCTCGCCGTCGCCGAGCTCGGCGAAATGAATGCGGCGCGAGGCGAAAACACGGCGGACGAGATTCTCGAGGTTGCGGACCGCGCCGACGGTGACGATGACGTATTCTCCCAGATGAGAGCTGACGTGCAAGGGCTGGCTGTCGGTGTCGCTGATGACGCCCACGCCGGCCCAGGAACGGAGCGCGTCGAGATCCCCGTCGAACTGGCTCCGGAACTGGGCGTTTTCAATGCTCCGCACGACGCGCTTGAAACCGTCGGGCAAGACGACGGCCATTCCGGCGCGCTTCGTTCCCAGGTGGGAATGATAGTCCGTTCCGTAAAAGAGATCGGGCTGACAGTCTTTCCAAGAGACGACACCGAAAAAGCCGCCCATCAAATCCTCCAGGGTTGGTTTCTTATCACGGCCGGGACCGTCAATTCAACTCGGCCGGCCCCGGGGAGGGCAGGGGAGATCCTGCCGAGGCGTCTTTTTTCACCCGGTGCTTTTCAAACCAGGCCCGAAGGTAGAGTTGCTGCAGGAGGCGGTGCGACGGCCGGCGCCAACCGTGGTATTCCTCGGGCATTCTGACGAGGAGCGTGTCTTTCTTGAGCATTTTCAGGGCCCGATAATACTCCTCGCTCTGGCTGATGGGCGTCCTCAGGTCGGCCTCGCCCGTCATGACCATGGTCGGAGTCGTGACGTTGGCGACGTAATGGAGCGGTGAGCGCGCGGCGTACTCGAGAGGGTCCTCCCAGGGAAATTTTCGGAACTGCCGGTACCACATGGGGCCGTCCGTCGTGCCCACGAATGAGTGCCAGTTGATGACCGGCCGCATCGAGACGGCGGCCCGGAAACGGTCGGTGTGGCCGACGATCCAGGCGGTCAGGACGCCGCCGCCGCTCCCGCCGCAGACGAAGAGGTTGTCCGGGTCGATGAAACCCTTGGCCAGGGCGGCGTCCACGCCGGCCATCAGGTCGTCGAAATCCTTGCCCGGATAGGAATGCTGGATGCCGTTCACGAAATCCTGACCGTAGCCCGTGCTGCCGCGGGGATTGATGTAGAGCACGGCATATCCCTGGGCGGCGAAGTTCTGCCACTCCCAGTTGAAGGCCACCGAATACATGGCCCACGGACCGCCGTGTATCCAGAGCAGGAGGGGATATTTTTTGGCCGGATCGAAATCGGCGGGCTTGATGAGCCAGCCCTGAATCTCCCAGCCGTCGGCCGAACGGAACCGGAGCTCTTCCACGCCGCCGAAGGCGACGCCGGACAGGACATCCGCGTTGACGTCGACCAGGGTCTGATAAGTTCCCGGGCGGTTCAGGTCGAAGGTGACGAGGGCCCCCGGTTGGTGAAAAGACGAAAGGATCGCCGCGGCCCGTCCCGATTCGGCCGCGGTCAGACCGGAGAGAACGTGGACTCCCGAGGTCAGGCGCTTGGACGGACCGGCGAGGGACACGAAGTGAACGTTGCACTCGCCCCGCTCGGCCAGGAGAAAGTACAATCCCGAGCTGTCGGGCGCCCAGAAAACGTTTTGGGGAGAATTCGGAAGGCTCCCGGCCAGAAGCCGTTTGTTCCCGCCGTAGGCATCCATGAGGTAGAGGCTTGAGAGGTGGCTTGTAAAATTCTGTTCGTCGTAGCCCGTGTAGGCGACCCAGCGCCCGTCGGGCGAAACGTGAGGGGTGCGGTCCGGCCCCTTGCGTTCGGTGAGGGCCCGGATCTCAAGCGTGTCAAGGTCGACGGCATAGATCTCGGAATCACCGTTGAGGTATTCGGCGTCGGGCTTGCGGATGGCGGAAAAATAGATCGTCCGGCCGTCCGCCGACCATTCGGGGCCGGAATGGGAATAGTCGCCGGACGTCACCCGCAGCGGAGTTCCGCCGAGCACGGCATCAATGACGAAGATGTGGGCGTGGCCCTTAGGCAGGGGGCCTCGGCCGTCACTCCTCCAGGACAACCGGTCGATGAGAACGGCCGGATCGGCCCACTTGGCCCCCCGGGGCCGCTCAGGCAGCTTGACGCTCAAGAGAGGCTTTTCGTCGCGGACGAAAGACGTGAAGGCCAGCCGCTTGCCGTCGGGAGACCAGGCGATTTCTCCGGGAGCGCTTTCAAGATGAGTGAGCTGGGCGATCTCTCTCGTATCAAGCCACATGACATGAAGCTGACTCGTGCCGTCTCGGTCGGAGAGGAAGGCGATTTTCGAGCCGTCCGGAGACCAGACGGGCGAAGAATCCCTCCGGTTGCCGGTCGTGAGCTCGCGGATTCTTCGGCCGTCGATGTCCGTGATCCACAGGGGACTCGCGAAACGGTCGTTGACCATGTCAACACGCGTGCGGCTGAAGATGATGCTTTGTCCGTCCGGGGACACCGACGGGCTTCTGATCGATTCCATTTCCATGAAGGTTTCGTCGCCCAGAAGCTTGAGCCTGTTGTTCCTATTGGGCTGAACGCCCGAAACAAGCGGAGCGAACGCAAGAACAAGAATGAGAATGATTGGAACAGCGATTTTTTTCACGATTCCTCCTTCACTCTAATGAATATGACCGCTGAAATCATAGATCCATTATCGGCAAGTCCGAGGCGATCGGTGAACGATACATTGTATTTCCTATGAGATAATGAATGAGAACAGAATTGAAAATACATATATTATTGAAAATAATAAAAATAAAAGACAAGCCCTATATTACGTCGCATAAGATATATTATGTCAACTAATATATTTTTGAGTCCTGCCGCTGATCATTTGGCCCGCGCCCTCAGGTTCTCAATGATTTGCTGAAGGATTTGTATGATTTCTTCCTTGTTCGCTGTTCCTTTCTTCAATTCAAGCTTCATTCTGTATTGATCGCCCTCAGGCGGCTTGTAAAGGAATACAAAGCGGCTTTTCTTCTTCAGCTTCTTGACTCCTTTGAAGTCCTTGGTCAGATCTCTTGTATCCGACCGCCGCAGCCCCCTGGAGCTGATTTCTTCTATGACGGACAGCATGTCCTGCTCATTTCTTAGCTTTGATATTTCTAACAATTGGCTTCGGCTCGTGATCCCGGTCTCTTGGCACCTCTTTCTCGCCAAGAAAGGAATTTTGCTGATGCTGATGACTTCCGTGATCGTCGATCTCGCCTTTCCGAGCTTGTCCGAAATTTTCTCATGCGTGTAGCCGTAAATTTCCATCAGCGCCTTCAGCCCGTCCGCTTCCTCAAAAGCATCGAGGTCTTTTCTCTGGAGATTTTCGATGAGCGACAGTTCCATGGCCTCGCGGTCGTCGACGTCCTTTTCGATGCACGGCATCTCGGTCATCCTGAGCCTGCGGGCGGCCTGATAACGCCGCTCTCCGGCTATGATTTCATAGCGCTCGCCTTTGGGCCTCACGAGAATGGGCTCCAGGATGCCTTTTTCCCTGATGGAATTCATGAGTTCCTGAATGTCGCCCATTTCGCTTCGCGGTTGGTGGGGATTGGGATCGATCTTCTCGA
>JAFGAV010000036.1 GCA_016933515.1 Candidatus Aminicenantota bacterium | reverse complement strand
TTCACCTTCGTGAACAACATCAACACCACGGAAGGCGGCACGCATCTCATCGGGTTCAAGGCGGCCTTGACCCGCTGTCTGAACAATTACGCCGTCGCCAACAACATGTTCAAGGACCTCAGTGCCGGCGCCCTGTCCGGGGACGATTCGCGCGAGGGGCTGTGCGCCGTTCTGAGCGTCAAGATGCGCGATCCCCAATTCGAGGGTCAGACCAAGACCAAGCTGGGAAATTCCGAGGTCAAGGGCATTGTCGAGTCCCTGGTCAATGAGAAGCTGGCCGCCTACCTGGAGGAGAATCCGACCAACGCCAAGCGCATCGTCCTCAAGGCCATGGAAGCGGCCCGGGCCCGGGAGGCGGCCCGCAAGGCCCGTGACCTGGCCCGGCGCAAAAGCGTGCTCGAATCGACCACCCTGCCCGGCAAGCTGGCCGACTGCCAGGAGCGCGACCCGGCGCTCTCGGAGATCTTCATCGTCGAGGGCGACTCGGCCGGCGGATCGGCCAAGCAGGGCCGCGATAGGCGGTTCCAGGCCATCCTGCCCCTGAAAGGCAAGATCCTCAACGTCTGGAAGGCCGCCCAAGACAAGATCCTGAACAATGACGAAATCGGGATGATGATCGCCGCCCTGGGCATGGGCGTCGGCGAAACGGAATCGTCGCTCGACAAGCTCCGCTATCACAAAGTCATCATCATGACCGACGCCGACGTCGACGGGTCGCACATCCGGACCCTGCTCATGACCTTCTTCTACCGCCACCTCAAGCCCCTCATCGACCGGGGCCATCTCTACATCGCCCAGCCCCCCCTGTACAAAATTTCCAAGGGCAAGGAGGTCCAGTACCTCAAGGAAGAGCGGGCCTACGAAGCGTGGATCGTCAAGAAGATTTCTGAGGAGTTCAAGGTCCGGGCCAGGGGCAAGAAGGAGATCTTCGAGGGAGAAAAGCTGCGCAAGCATTTCCTGCGTCTCATGCAGAAGAAAAGCTACCTCCAGCTCCTGGAGCGGAAAGGCTTTCCCCCTTTCCTCGTCGAGCTTCTCATCCGGGAAGGCGTCAGCGGGCTGGAATTCCTCCAAGACAAGAAATCGATGAAACGCGTCCAATCGCTCGTCGAATCCAAAGGACTGTCCACGGAGCTCGTTTTGGACGAGGAATACGAGACCTGGGAGCTCGGCATCCGCTACCAGGTCAACGGCATGTCCATCAACTGCAGAGTCGACCTGGCCCTGGTCGACTCCCCGGAATACAAGCACCTGTTCAGGCTTTTCAAGGAGTTGGAGAGCTTCCGCCCCCCCTACGAGATCATCGGCAACGGCGAAAGCCTGACGATCGAAAACGAAACCCGGCTGGTGGAATACCTCCACGAGAGGGGCAAGAAAGGCGTATCCATACAGCGTTACAAGGGTCTGGGCGAGATGACGCCCGGACAACTCTGGGAGACGACCATGAACCCCGCTCAGCGGGCCCTGCTCAAGGTCTCGATCCAGGACGCGGTGGAAGCCGACGAGACCTTCACGATCCTCATGGGCGACGAGGTCGATCGACGGCGCGACTTCATCGAGTCGAACGCCGTCATGGTGTCCAACCTCGATATCTGACGGATTCCTACGAAAGGGCCGCAGCATGACTCCCGCCGAAAAAGACAAGGAAAAAAGCAAAATTCAGGAAAAAGAAAAGGCTGCGGAATCCGGCCAGGCCGCGTTGCCGCCCGCGGCCGCCGACCTGTCGGTCGTCAGTCTCGAGGAGGAGATGAAGCGCTCCTACCTCGACTACGCCATGAGCGTCATCATCGGCCGGGCCATTCCCGACATCCGGGACGGGCTGAAGCCCGTCCACCGCCGCGTCCTGTACTCCATGTACGAGACGGGAACGGCTCACAACAAGCCCTTCAAGAAATCGGCGCGCATCGTGGGCGATGTCATCGGCAAATACCATCCCCACGGCGATCAGGCCGTCTACGACACGCTGGTGCGGATGGCTCAGGATTTCAGCATGCGCTCCCCGCTGGTGGACGGCCAGGGAAATTTCGGGTCGATCGACGGCGACCCGCCGGCGGCCATGCGCTACACAGAGGTGCGGCTGAAGAAGATCTCCGAAAGCCTGATGGACGACCTCGACAAGGACACGGTCAACTTCGTGTCCAACTACGACGACAGCCTGACCATGCCCGAAGTCCTGCCGGCCAAATTCCCCAACCTTCTGGTCAACGGCGGTTCGGGCATCGCCGTGGGCATGGCGACCAACATCCCGCCCCACAACCTGGGCGAGGTCGTGGACGGCCTCGTGTATCTCGTCCAGCATCCCGGAGCCAAGCTGGACAAGATCATGGAGTTCGTCCCGGGGCCGGACTTTCCCACGGGCGGCCAGATCTACGGACTCCAGGGGCTGCGCGCCGCCTATCGCGACGGCCGGGGATCGATCACCATCCGGGCCAAGTCGGTCATCGAATCCGGCGGCCCCAAGGGGGAAAGAGAGCGCATTGTCATCACCGAGATCCCCTTCCAGGTCAACAAGGCCAAGCTCCTGGAAAATGCGGCCCATTTGGTCAACGAGAAGCGGATCGAGGGCATCGCCGACATCCGCGACGAGTCCGACCGGGACGGCATGCGCATTGTTTTCGAGCTGAAAAAAGGGGAGTTGCCCGAAGTCGTCCTGAACAATCTCTACAAGCACACTGCCCTCCAGACGTCCTTCGGCATCATCCTCCTGTCGATCTTGGACAAGCAGCCCAAGCTCCTGGGCCTCATCGACATCATGAAGCATTTCCTCTCCCACAGACAGGATGTCATCCGGCGTCGGACGCGCTTCGAGTTGAAGAAGGCCGAAGCCCGGGCCCACATCCTGGAAGGGTTGACCGTCGCCCTCGACCACCTGGACGAGATCATCACCCTCATCCGCCGTTCGAAAACGGTCGAGGACGCCCGCAACGGGCTCATCACCCGTTTCCGCATGACCTCCATCCAGGCCCAAGCCATCCTGGAGATGCAGCTCCAGCGGCTGACCAACCTGGAACGGGAGAAGATCCGGAAGGAATACGTCGAGGTCAAGGAGCTCATCGCCAAGCTGAGGAAAATCCTCGGCTCCGAAAAACTCATTCAAGACATCATCGTCGAAGAGTTGAAACAGGTCAAAACGGCCTTCGGCGATGCCCGCCGGACCGAGATCAAAGAGGGAGTCCTGACCGACATTAAGCCCGAGGACCTGGTCAAGGAAGAGGAAGTGGTCGTTGTTCAGACCGCTTCGGGCTACATCAAGCGCACCTCCCTGAGCTCCTACCGCAACCAGGGCCGGGGAGGAAAAGGGCGCAAGGGCATCAGCATGAAGGAGGAGGATGCGGTGGAGCACATCTTCATCTGTTCCACTCACAGCTATCTCCTCGTCTTCACCAGCCAGGGCCGGCTGTACTGGCTCAAGGCCCTGGACATTCCCGACGTGGGGCTCGCCGCCCGTGGCAAGTCGTTGGCCAATCTCGTCGAATTCCAACCCGGCGAGCGGGTGACCTCGGTGGCCGCGGTCAAGGAATTCAGCCCCGATTGCTTCGTGCTCATGCTCAGCTCCGACGGACAGATCAAGAAAACAGCCCTCGATCAGTTCAAGCATATCCGCCGGGGCGGCATCCAGGCCATGTCCGTCCGGCCCAAGAAGGAACTGCTGTTCACCAGTTTGACGGACGGCAAGCGGGACATCATCATCGGCACCCGGCTGGGGAAAGCCATCCGGTTCAGCGAAAAGCAGATCCGGCCCATGGGCCGGCAGGCCGCCGGCGTGAGGGCCATGTCCTTGGCTTCCAAGGACGCGGTCATCGGCATGATCGTCGTCAGCAGCGCGGACAAATTCGTCTTCACCGCCAGCGAGAAAGGTTTCGGCAAGAAGACCGAGGTCGCCCTCTACCGGCGCCAGAGCCGCGGCGGGAAGGGGATCATCAACCTCAAGGTCACGCCCAAGATCGGCCCGGCCCTGGCCATGGTCGGCATCAGCGAAGGAGAGCTTCTCCTGATGACCGAGGCCGGAAAGGTCATCCGCATCAAAGCCCATGAAGTGCGGACCTCGGGGCGTTCGACCCAGGGCGTCCGGCTCATTCACCTCGGGGACAAGGACAGGGTCTGCTCCGTGGCCAAGGTGGCCGAGGAAGAATAGCCCCCGGGGAAAACGTCGTTCCGGATTCCGCCCTCGTCAAGGGCCGGACGGCCCGCAGCCCCGTCTACAGCCCGAACGCGAACTTGAGGACGTCGAAAAACCCGACATCCTCGGAGTACTTTTTAATCTTCTCGTCGAAGTGTTTTTTCAAGACCTCGCTGCTTTCCGGGTCGAATTCCTTGATCTCGACGCCTTCCAAGGGGCTGATGAAATCGAGGTGGGGAACGTTTTCTTTCCGGTCGATGTCCAGCGCCCCGCCGCCCGTCACCGTGATCATCCACGACCCTTCCGCAAGCTTGCGGTAAATGCTCTTCCCGTGCCGGAACTGCGGGTCGGACCAATCGATTTCTTGAGGCATGAAATCCCGGACTTTCTGTTCCTTGAAGATGTCTTCGGCCCGCTCCGGAGCCGTCCCCGAATCGAAGACACGCCGGATGAACAGACGGTTTCCGAAAAGGATGTAATCGACGAACACCTCTTTGCCGAGATCGAGTTCCACGGGAAGCTCGACGATCACTCCTTCGGAATTGCTGAGGATGACAGAGCATTCCCGGCCCTCGACTTTGAGTTCGGTGATGATCGTCCTGGCCAAAACCTCATTGTAGCGCGTTTTCAGCTGGTGAAATTTGTCGGCGGCGATATTGTACTCGTCGACCAGGGTCTGATACTTGGCTGTGATCTCGGCGACTCCCTCCCGGTAGTGTTTGACCGTCATCTTCGTTTTGATGAGCTGGTAGCCGACGAAGAGGATGATGATCAAGAATCCTCCCCAGATGACGAGTGGGATGAAAGAGCGGATCTTGCCCGCGACGGATTTTGGGTTTTTTCCAGTCATGGATCCCTCCTGGCTTCAGGATCGAAACATCGCGATCTATCCGCATCCTACCAGAACCGTTCCGGAATCTCAATGCGGCTGTCTCCGGATAGGTCGGCCACCCTGAGAAACCCGGAGATTCCGCGGCGTGAAAAACCGCGTCCGGCCGCCGAAGCCCTCCCCCAGGCCCAAGGCTCGCGCTAAAGGACCGCACAAAACGTCAGGGAGCCGATTCCGGCTTGACTCCCGGGGAGGAGTGTGTCTACAATGGGCTCACTTTAACGAGGAGGGATTCATGTTCGAAACCATTCCCCGCATTTTGTTGAACACCATTCAGGCGTATCCCAAGACGGATTTTGTCCTGGTCAAGAAGGAGGGAGCCTATGCCCCCATCTCCTCCCAGGAATTCGGCGAACGGGTGCGGCATCTCAGCTTGGGGCTGAAAACCCTGGGTTTCGAGCCCGGCGACAAGTTCGTCATCCTGAGCGAGAATCGTCCGGAGTGGGTGATGGCCGACCTGGCGGCCGTCTGCGCCGGCGGGATCACCGTCCCCATCTACACCACGCTTGTTCCAGAGCAGGTGAAATACATTATTGACGACTGCGACGCCAAATTTGTCCTGGTGTCGAACATCGACCAATGGCGGAAGGTCGACGTCGTCAGATCCCAGTTGGGCAAGGTCAAGCATTTCCTCATCCTCGACGGCCCCGCGCCGACGGACGCCCGCCTCTGGTCGGATGTCGCCGCCGAGGGACAGAAGGCCGAGGAAAAGGACCCCGGACGATTCGAGCGCGAGGCTGCGGCGGTCAAACCGACGGACACGGCGACGATCATTTACACCTCGGGAACGACGGGTGTTCCCAAAGGCGTCATCCTCACCCATTCCAACTTCTGCAGCAACGTCGTCACCAGCGCCGAGCTCCTCGAATTCTCCTCTCGGGACACGGTCCTGTCCTTCCTGCCCCTGTCCCACGTCCTGGAACGGATGGTGACTTACGCCTACGTCTACCGCGGCTGCACCATCGCCTACGCCGAGAGCGTGGAGACCGTGGCCCAGAACCTCGTCGAGGTTCGGCCGCACATCATGGTCGGTGTGCCTCGCGTTTTCGAGAAAATCTACTCCAAGGTCATCGACACCGTGCTCGCCGGCTCGGGGCTGAAGCGCGGGATCTTTTTCTGGGCCCTGCGGGTGGGCCGGGAATACGGCCGGAGGAAACTCGCCGGCCAGGACATCTCCGGCGGGCTGAAATTCCGGCGCGGGCTCGCCCATAAGCTCGTCTTTTCCAAGATCGTGGCCAAGACGGGCGGCCGCATACGCTTTTTCGTCTCGGGTGGCGCGCCCCTGAGCCGGGACATCGCCGAGTTCTTCTACGCGATGGGACTGGTCATCATGGAGGGGTATGGCCTGACCGAGACGTCTCCCGTCATCTCGGTCAACACCTTCGAAAATCTCAGATTCGGGACCGTGGGCAAACCCATCCCCGGCGTCGAAGTCCGGATCGCGGCGGATGGAGAAATCCTCGTCCGGGGCCCGAACGTTATGAAGGGCTATTACAAGAAGGAAGCCGAAACGCGCGACAGCTTCGAAGGCGACTGGTTCAAGACGGGCGACATCGGCCGCGTGGACGAGGACGGTTTCCTGGTCATCACCGACCGGAAGAAGGATCTGATCGTCACCGCCGGCGGGAAGAACGTCGCTCCCCAGCCCATCGAAAACGTCCTCAAGACCAATCCCTACATCGACAACGCCCTCGTCATCGGCGACCGGAGGAAGTTCGTCTCCGCTCTGCTCGTTCCCAATTTCGAGAAGCTTGAGGACTACGCCCGCGGAGCCGGCATCGCCTTCCGGGACCGGGCGGATCTCGTCAGAAACACCAAGGTGGTGTCGTTCATGACCGCCGAGGTCGACCGGGCCACGCCCATGCTGTCCTCCTTCGAGAAGATCAAGAAGGTCCTTCTTCTGGACCGCGACTTCGAGATCGAGAAGGGAGAGATGACGCCCAGCCTTAAGATCAAGCGGAACATCGTGGAGAAGACCTACGCCGCGCAGATCGAAGCCCTCTACCGCGAGGACCGCTACGACAATCAAATCTGACTCGGCCCCCGGCGTTTCGGGTCTTGCCGCCGGCGACCCGGCCTGGAAAGAGAGGGCCTTCGCGACGGCCCAAAAAAGGGACGGACGCGATTTCCGGAAGAAAAAAGGGAGGCCTTTCGGCCTCCCGGTGACGGCTCGATTCCAGCGCGGAATTACCTGATGTCGATCGCTCCCTTGGTCCGCTCCCTTCTCTTTTCTTCCATTTTGTCCCATTTCTTCATGCAGGGCGCGTCCTGGCCTTTCACCAGAGAACAGGCCAGATATTCGGAGCAGTAGATGACGCAGGCCCGAATGGCCTTGCCGGCGGGCGTCTTCTTGGAATCGGCGCCCTGGACGGAGAAGTTGCGGAGATGCAGCCCGGCGCCCAGTCCGGTCCCCTTGGACTCGGCCTCGATCGTTCGGGCGTCCACGATCTCGCCCGTCTCAGTGTCGATGATCTTGAGGTCGATGGCGATGTAGGTTTTGTCCTGCTTGCCGCCCAGGCTGACCGGTCCGACGCGCACGCCGCCGCCTGTTTCCCGGGTCTGCTCCTCATAGGCGGACACGGTGCCGGCGACGAGGTACTTGGCGCCCTTCATCTTGCCCAGCTTGACCTTGGTCGCAGCGCTTATGCGGTCGGTCTGGCTCAAATCCTGCTCATAGATGGCGGCGTCGATCTCCTTGCGCTCCAAAACTTGAAAGGCCTTGGTGCTGGCGAGTTCGGAGGCCAGCATGTCCGAGAGCTCGTGGGCGACGGTGGAACTCCACCAACCGGCGCTTGTGTTGTTGGTGAAGCGAAGCACGCCGAGGCGGGGTTTTTCGTCCTGCGCCGGCTGAGCCAAGACGGCCGCCAGAAGCATAACGGCCAAGCCGAACACAACTGTTTTTCTCATAAAAAACCTCCTTTTTCCCTCGGGAAGCATAGCAGGAAACCGCAAGGAATTCAATTCTCCGGATGCTTTAATAGCGTTGGAACGTCCCCGGTTTCCGGCCGCCCGGCTACAGCCGGCCGGAGGCGTCCTTCTCGGCTTCATCCTTTTTCTTGACCCAGTAAAGGATGCGGCCGCAATTCTCGCAAAGGAGGATTTCGTTTTTCTCGATGAGTTCGCTCAGCATCTGGGGCCGGATGCGCATGTGGCACAGGGTGCAAAAATCGTCCGTGACCGGCGACAAAGCCTGGCCTCCCATCCGGAGGGAGATCCGCTCATAAAGAGCGGTTTGTTCCGCGGGGATTTGAGGCAGGATCTGCTTCCGGCGGGCCTCGAGTTCGCGGACCTGTCCCTCCCAGTATTCCTTCTCCCGGGCCAGAGCGGCCTTTTCCTGGTCGAAGCGGCTTTGATCCTCACGGTCGCGTTCGACGGCCGCGTGGATGTCGGCTTCAATTTGATCGGCGTTGAGGAGCTCCCCGATGATCTCCTCCTCCAAACGGTCGATGTTCTGCTGATGCTCGTCGATTTCCTTGAGAAGGGATTGATATTCGCGGTTTGTCTTGACCTGATTCAATTGGAGCTTGTACTTGCTGATTTGGGCTTTGACGTCCTTGACTTCCCCCTCCAGATCCCGCCGCTTTTTCTGGTTCTGGGCGAGCCGGTCGCGGGCCCGGCCGAGCGTCTGGGCGGCGGTTTCGATCTTGCGGTCTATGGATTCGACCTGGGCGGGAATGGCATTAAGAAGAGACAGGACTTTTCTGATCTCGATGTCAAGTTCCTGAAGCTCAATCAGCCTTTCGAAATCGGCGTCCACATCCCTTCCTCTCGCTCGTATGGGCCTACCAGGATTCGAACCTGGGACCTGCCGGTTATGAGCCGGTGGCTCTACCGCTGAGCTATAGGCCCGTGCGGCATTTCTTTATACCACAGAATCGGGCGGGAGACAACCAGGAGCGGACGCGCAACAAAGTCTTGGGCGCGGTTCGGCTGTCACCCCGCGCCGTTGGTGAAGGACTTCAATTTTCGGCTGCGGCTGGGGTGTTTCAGCTTGCGCAGGGCCTTGGCCTCGATCTGCCGGATGCGTTCGCGGGTCACCTTGAACTGCTGCCCGACTTCCTCCAGGGTGTGCTCGTTGCCGTCGCCCAGGCCGAAACGCATCTTGAGAACCCGGGCCTCGCGCTCGGTCAGGGTTTTCAGGGCTTCCTCGATTTGTTCCCTGAGGTTGATGTGGATGACCGTATCCGGGGGGGAGGGAAGGATCTTGTCCTCGATGAAATCGCCCAAGTGGCTGTCCTCTTCCTCGCCGATGGGCGTTTCGAGAGAGATGGGTTCCTGGGCGATTTTGATGATCTTGCGGACCTTGTTGACCGGCATGTCCATTTTCTTGGCGATTTCCTCGCAGGACGGTTCCCGGCCGATTTCCTGGACCAGGCCGCGCGACACGCGGATGAGCTTGTTGATCGTCTCGATCATGTGCACCGGAATGCGGATGGTGCGGGCCTGGTCGGCGATGGCCCGGGTGATGGCCTGGCGGATCCACCATGTGGCGTAAGTGGAAAATTTGTAGCCGCGGCGGTACTCGAACTTGTCCACGGCCTTCATGAGGCCCATGTTGCCTTCCTGAATGAGGTCCAGGAACTGAAGGCCGCGGTTCGAGTATTTCTTGGCGATGGACACCACGAGGCGGAGATTGGCCGCCACCAGCTCCTTCTTGGCCTGGTTGCTGATTTTTTTGCCGGTGGTGATGGTGCGGAGGATTTTTCGCAGGCCGGGCGCGTCGAGGCCGATCTCCCGCTGGTGGTTCCTGATCAGGCGCTGAACCTCCCTCTGCTTCTGGTCCAGGGCGGCGCGTGTCTTTTTGCTCCGGCTGTGCTTGTAGGCAGTCCGTGTGTCCTCCAGGATTTCCTCCTGGGCGTTGATGGCCTGCAGCTTTCGGCGAAGGACAACGATGATCTTTTCCCGCTGGCCGGACCGGATGTTGAGGTCGCGGATCAGGCTCGAGATCTGGACGATCTTTCGTCCGCGGCTGATGAACTGCTTCTTGCGAACGGGGATCTTGTCCAGCTTGACGCTCAGGTTGCGGATTTTTTTGATCTTGGCCAGGATCTGTTTTTTCTTCTCTTCAATCTTTCCCTCGGCGATGTCGTCCTCGCTGATGTCGAACATCTCGGTGATGATGTTGATGTTTTCCTTGATTTTGGATTCCAAGGCGAGGACTTCATTGAGCACCAGTCGGGTCTTGGACAGGGCTTTGATGATGGCCTTTTCCCCGCGCTCGATTTCGCGGGCGATGGCGATTTCTCCCTCGCGGGTCAGGAGAGAGATGTTGCCCATTTCCCGGAGGTAGAGTTTGACCGGATCGGTCGTCCGCTCCAGGCCCTGGGTGGTCACCGCGTCCTGCTTGCGGCGGCGGGGGGGGATCTCCTGCTGCTTGACGTCCAGGATCTTAATTCCGTAGTCGCCGATCGAGTTCAGGAAATCGTTGAAGTTCTCCTCGGAATCGAACTCGTCCTGAAAGGTCTTGTCGATGTCCTCGAAAAGAAGGTAGCCTTGTTTACGCCCTTTGGTGATGAGGGCGTTGACGTGTTTTTTCGGCGATTTGTTGGCGGCGGGCAATGGTAACTCCTCGGGGCCTATAAAGACATCCTTTGTCTGGTCAGGTCGTTTCTCAGGGAAATGAGCTTCCGGACGGAGTCCCAGTTTCCCTTCTTTTCTTTGTCCACGATTTCCGCCTGGAGGGATCGGAGGCGTTCGTCGAGGTGAATTTTTCGCAGAGCGAAGAGGCAATCCAAAGCTTCCTCCGGCGTGGGGGGGTCCGAGGGCTCGATGAGGATCCGGGACAAATGCTTCACCCGGCCTTTGTTCAGCCGTGCCCCCAGGGTTTGAACGTTCAGGGGGGAGGAGGAGTGGTGGAGATCGCAAAGAGCGCTGAAAATGTCCCGGCTTCCGACCGAGTCGAAATCCCCCTCCAGAATTTCGTCCATGACGGAGGGGACGAATTCGGGGTTGTGGAGAAGGATTTGGAGAAGGCGTTTTTCGGCGTAGAGAAAAGGCGCGTCCTCCTGGGCGGCGGTGCCGTCCTGAGGACTGAGAACGGAGCGGACGAATTCCTCGTCGACGCCGAAGAGGTTCGAGAGCTGATGGACGTATTCGCTTTTAACGATCGGGTCCGGCATCTTGTCGACCGCGGCAAGGAGGCTCCTCAGGATACCGGCCTTGGCCTCGGGCGTCGCCGGGAGCCGGCCGCCCGTGGCCGCATCGAAGAGAAAGCGGAGGCCGCTGCGGCTTTTGTCCAGGAGAGCGAGGTACGCCTCCCGGCCGTGACGGCGGATGTATCCGTCCGGGTCGAGGTCGGCCGGAAGAACGACGACCGAAACGTCCGTGCCCTGTTCGAAGCAAAGCGCGACCGCCCGCGCCGCCGCCGTCCGGCCGGCGGAGTCGCCGTCGTAGTTGATGATCAGGCGGGGGGAGAAACGGCGCGCCAGGGAGACCTGGGCGGCCGTCAGGCTGGTGCCCAGGGAAGCGGCGCAGTGGGCGATGCCGGACTGGAACAGGCCCGTGAAATCCGTATAGCCCTCGACAAGGATGAGCGCGCCCTGGGTGCGTACGGCGTCTTTGGTGAAGTTCAGTCCGTACAGGATCCGTCCCTTGGAGTAAATCGGCGTCTCGGGCGAGTTGAGGTATTTGGTTTCCGTGCCGGAGAGCGTCCGTCCTCCGAACGCCACGGTTTTTCCCGTCAGGTTGAAGATGGGAAACATCACGCGTCCCCGGAAACGGTCGAACCAACCCGCTTTCTTCCGCCCGGGGACGACCAGCCCGGCCTTCATGAGAAGCTCGGGCGGGACGCCCCGGGCCTGAAAATGATCGGCGAGAGCGGTCCAGGATTCGGGAGCGTAGCCGAGACGAAGTGTTTCCAGCGTCTGCTCCGCAAGCCCCCGTTGTTTGAGATAGTTCAGGGCCTTTTTTCCTTCTTCCGTGGCGTGGAGATTTCTTCGGAAAAACGCCAAAGCGTCTTCGTTGATTTTAAAGATTTTTTCTTCGGTTTTCTGGGCCCGGGCGGCGGCGTCGCTTCTCTGCGGAAGGGGGATCCGGTAACGCTCGGCCAGATGCTTGACGGCTTCGGGAAAGCTCATGCCTTCCTTTTCCATGACCAGGGCGAAAACGTCGCCTCCTGCTCCGCAGCCGAAGCAGTGATAGAGCTGCTTGTCCGGGTCCAGGGTGAACGATGGATTGCGTTCCGAGTGAAACGGGCAAAGACCGACGTATTTTGAACCGCGCTTATTAAGCGTGGTGTATTGCGAGGCGATCTCTAAAAGAGACGCCGTCTGCCTGATCTGTTCGACGACATCCATTTTATGGACATGACAACTCTTTTTAGAATATAGGAACGGATTGTCGGCTTGTCAAGAACATAAATCCTTAAAATACATGGTATTAGGGAATGTCTTCGGTTCGGGCCCGTGAAAAATAGGGCGGTATATCCCGTTTGATACAAAAAGCAGACCTATTTGAGACTTTCTATTCAGAAAGAGAGGGATATTATTCTTTGAAATCCCGTTTTGGCGATTCCGGCTATAGCTTAGAAAATCTCTAAGAAATGTAGAAATAAAACCGGGTTAAAGGCTTACAGGTGGTTGATCACGCTGGCCAGAGTGCCGGCCCCGAATCCGTTGTCGATATTGACCACGGCAACGCCCCCGGGGCAGGAGTTGAGCATGGCCAGCAGAGCCGACAGGCCTTTGAAACTCGCGCCGTAGCCGACGCTGGTCGGAACGGCGATGACGGGAACGGAGACCAGGCCGCCCACGACGCTGGGCAGAGCGCCCTCCATGCCGGCCGCGACGACGATCACGCGCGCGCGGCGCAGGCGGTCGTATTCCCCCAAGAGCCGGTGCAGGCCGGCCACGCCGACGTCGTAAATGCAATCCGTCTCGTTGCCCATGAGGTCGCAGGTGATCCGGGCTTCCTCGGCCACGGGGATGTCCGAGGTCCCGGCGGTCAGGATGGCAATCAGGCCCTTGCCGGGTTCGGCAGCTTTCTGCTTCAAGAAGGCGGCGCGGGCGGCGGCGTTATGCTCCAGTTTTTTGAACGTCGCTTTGAGCTTTCTCGCCGTTTCGGGTCCGACCCGGGTGACGAGAAGGTTTCCGCCCCGGCGGACGATTTGCCGGGCGATGCCGAGAATTTGGGCGTCGGTCTTTCCCTGACCGTAGATCACCTCCGGGAACCCTTTGCGCAGCTCCCGGTTGTGGTCGACCTTGGCGAAGTCCAGATCCTGGTAAGGGAAGTCCCGCAGCCTGACGAGCGCCTGCTCGGGCGTGATCTCTCTTTTGCGGACCTTGATGAGGATGTTCTCGATCTGCGATTTCATGGATTCATTCTAGCACAAGGCGAGGCCGGGAGGCGCGGCCTGTTTCCTCCCTGAGGAGCGGGCGGGTTGCCCGGCATCGGGGACGGTAATGAAACCAAGGGGAGGAATGCGGCGCCGGCGCGGTTCCAATCGCCGCGGAAGCTCCGGGATGATCTCTCGAGACCATGGCCGGCTACCGGAGAGGACGGATTTCCTGTAAAATATTCGTGATGTCGGAACGCAAGCACA
>JAFGAV010000035.1 GCA_016933515.1 Candidatus Aminicenantota bacterium | reverse complement strand
TATCCATGTCGTTCTCTGTTCGGCTCCATTCTAGGGCAAGTTGAAGCCGCGTTCAACTTGCGCTTCCCCCGAACGCGCCGCCGGCGCGGAGACGGTCCTTTCTTGACAGGCTTCCTAGGCCTTCTCCAGTATGGCTTATTCCGTTTGTCTGGCCCCTCCAGGCCGGACTGTTTTTTCGAAGTCCTGCCCATGTGAGGCTCCGGGGATTCGGTCGTTCTCTTTTCCCGGAAGAGGCAATCCCTCGTTTTTATCGACCGGCGTCACTTCGAGGAATGCAGGAAAGCATCCCTCGAATTCGTAGAATCCCTGCCGCAGAGAATTTATAGATAAAGCACGGCCGTTTCCTGCTTGGCCGGAGTGGAATTCAGCTGACATCTTCCAGGACCAAAAGAAATGCCGACGAAGTCCTTGGGGAGGATGGTATACTGTACCCCTTGACAGAAGACCATCAGTGATCATGAACGAGGGTTGAGTCGCGGAAGGAGGTTCGACATGAAAAAGACGGCGCTTGTGATTCTGGCGGTTTTGGCCTCTCTGCAGGCCGGCTGGCCGGCTATCCAGGGCTCTTCTTCCGTCGAAGGCTATTGGCTGGGAACGCTCAGGATCTCCGGCATCGAACTCCGCGTCGCTTTCAACATCAAGGCGAATCCGGAGGGGACGCTGACGGCGGCTTTGGACAGCATCGACCAGGGAGCCAGGGACATCCCCACCAGCTCGGTCGTTTTCGCCGACGGCAAGCTCACCGTGGAGATCGCGGCCGTCCAGGGCCGGTATGAAGGCCTTCTCGACGCCGAACGCAAGACCATCAACGGGACCTTCACCCAGGCGGGGACCGCCTTTCCGCTCAACCTGGCGCGCCAGGACAAGCCCCTCGAGATCCGGCGCCCCCAAGAACCCAAGAAGCCCTATCCCTATGATGAACGGGAGGTCTCCTATTCCAATCCCGCGGCCGGCATCACTCTGGGCGGCGCCTTGACTCTCCCCCCACACAGCGGGCCGCATCCGGCGGTCATCCTCATTTCCGGCTCGGGCGCCCAGGACAGAGACGAAACGGTCTTCAACCATAAGCCCTTCCTGATTCTGGCCGATCACCTCACCCGGCTGGGCGTGGCCGTTCTCCGCGTGGACGACCGGGGCGTGGGCAAGTCCGGCGGCGATCATGCGCAGTCGACAACGGAAGACTACGCCACGGATGTCGAGGCCGGAATCGCCTATCTCCAATCCCGGCCGGATATCGACGCCGAGCGCATCGGGCTCATCGGCCACAGCGAGGGCGGAATCATCGCCCCCCTGGTCGCCTCACGGAATGCGGCCACGGCTTTTATCGTCCTCATCGCCGGAACGGGCCTCCCCGGCGAGGACATTCTCCTTCTTCAGAGCGATCTCATATCCCGAGCCTCGGGAGTGGACGAGGACATTATCGGTCAGAACCTGGAGGTCAACAAAAAGATTTTCGCCCTCATCAAAGCGGAGCCCGATCCCTCCGCCGCCGAGAAGAAAATCCGCGATTTTATGGAAGAGCTCTATCTCAATCTGTCCGAGGAGCGGAAAAAGGAGATCGAGAACAAGGAGACTTGGATTCAATCCCTTGTGGCGAACGTCAACAATCCCTGGTTCCGGTATTTCCTGACCTACGACCCGCGACCGGCTCTAGAAAAAGTCCGCTGCCCGGTCCTGGCCGTCATCGGAGAGAAGGATCTCCAGGTTCCGGCCGACATCAACCTCCAAGCCATAGGCGAAGCCCTGCAAAAAGGGGGAAACAGCCGGTTCCGCATCGAGAAGCTGTCCGGTCTGAACCATCTCCTTCAGACGGCGACGACCGGCGCGCCCTCCGAATACGGCTCCATCGAGGAGACCATGTCGCCTGCGGCGCTCGATCTCATCGGCCGGTGGATTTTGGAAATCACAAAAAAATAAATATCTCTGGAATCGGCTTCTTTTTCCTGGACCGCTGGTTCATTCGATCTTCAAGGGCCTGAAAGGGCCGAAGAGCGAGAAGTCCGCCTCCCGAAGCTCTTTTTTGAATTCCTCGACGTCCTTTTGATAAACATCGTTGTATTTCGCCACAAACGCCGCCAGAAGCGGTTTCACCTTTTCCAGGCGCACCTGGGTCGCTTCCGAGACGGGCTCGTAGCCGGCCGACGAGATTCCCATGACGGCGCGCATGACCTGCATGCTCAGGCTCGCAGAGCGGTCGGCCATTCCCTGCTTGGCCGGGGTGGGATTCAGTGTCTCCGCCAAGTCCACGATCTTCCTTTCCAGGCTTTCGGCCGCTTTGAGGAGTTCGGCCGTGCGGGGATTGCGGGCGGTCCTCAGGCCGTCCCTCACCGTCTGGAGAGCCTGCCGGGTCTGCTGGATCTGGCGGCCGGCGCGAAGGACGATCCGTCCCAGGTCCTGGGCTTTCCGGGCCTGTTCATGATTGGCTTTCAGGACGGCGAGGTCCACTTCGAGCCTGGGATCGGGCAGGACTTTGAACGTTCCGCTCGCTTCCTGGTCTTCGTATTTGACCTTAGCGGTGTATGTTCCCGGCAGGGCCGTGATTCCTCCCCTCCAGCGGCCGAAAAACAGGGAGCTTCCTGCCGCGGCCCGGGCCTCCTCCTCGGGCCCGCCGGGGGCTTCTGTCTCCCGGAAATCCCAGAACACCCTATTGAGGCCCGCGTGTTCCGTGCCGTCGAGCCGGCTTATGAATCTGCCCTCCTCATCGAGGATGGTGACCGATACGCGGCTCCGGCTCCGCGCCGCGGCCGGCGGCATGCCCGCGGGCCTTTGGCCGCCCGTCATGAAGGTCCCGGCCGCTTCGCTTCTCGCCTCTTGAGACGGCTCGGCCGCCGCCTTTTCGGGTTTTTTTTCGGAGGGAATCAGGTGATAGCTGATGCAGGCGCCGAAAGGTTTGTTCTTCCCAATAAAGGCCCCGTCGCCGGGATTCGAGGCCGGGCTCATCCGTCCCTGTTGGAAAAGACGGGCGTCGGGAATCGAGAACAGGTGAAGATTATTTTTCGCAATTTCGGCGGAAATCTCGCGCAGGGGCGTGATGTCATCGAGAACATAGAGGGAACGGCCGTGCGTGGCGATGACGAGATCGTTTTCCCGCGGATGGATGGCCAGGTCGTAGACCGGGCAGGTCGGAAGGCCGTGGGTCCATTTCATCCAGGACCCTCCGCCGTCGAGGCTCACGAAAAGACCGAACTCGGTTCCGAGAAAAAGCAGGTTCCTGTTGACCGGGTCTTCCTTGATGACGAAGCAATAGCCGTCGATGTCCGGCGTCACAAGGCTCTTCCAGGTCCGGCCGTCGTCCCGGGTGACGAAAACGTAGGGAGTGAAGTTCGACCGGCGATGATCGTCGAATACGGCGTAGGCTGCGGCTTCATCGAAACGCGAGGGCTCGATATGGGGCACGGCCGCTCCGGCCGGGACGAGCGGCTTGCGGCCCGAACTGAGAATCGTCGAAACGAACTCCCAGTTTTCCCCCCCGTCCCGGGTGAGGGCGATATTCCCGTCATCCGTGCCCACCCACAGCTTGCCTTTCTTGATCGGACTGGGGGCGACGGCGAGGATGGTGCAGTGATTTTCCGCGTTGGTGACGTCCAGTGTCAGACCGCCCGACTCCGACTGCTTCAGCTTTTCCGGGTTGTTGGTCGTGAGGTCCGGGCTGATGATCTCCCAGGTGCGGCCTTTGTCCGGGCTGCGGTGCACGAACTGGCTGCCCAAGTAGATCGTCGCCGGACGGAAGGGATCGACGGCGAATCCGGAGTTCCAGTTGTAGCGGTGCTTGACGTCGGACTCCGGGGGAACGCAGCTGCGGCTCGTTCCGGTCGTGATGTCGAAGTAATAGAGGTTCCCGCCCTGCGACATGCCGTAGCCGCAGTTCGGGTTTTCCGGATCCGCGGCCGCGTCGAATCCGTCGCCCCCGCCGACGCTGATCCAGTCGTAGTCGCCGATCGAGCGGCCGCGAAGCGAGTAGGCGGGTCCGCGCCAGGTGCCGTTGTCCTGGAGGCCGCCGTAAGCGTTGTAGGGATATTCGTTGTCCAGCGTCACGTGGTAGTACTGTCCCAACGGCAGGTTGGCCGCGAAGCGCCACGTCCGGCCGCGGTTGCGGCTGATGACGACGCCTCCGTCGTTGCCCTGGATCAGGAGCTCCCCGGAGGGATCAATCCACAGAGCGTGAAAATCGACGTGGGACTGCCCGGAGCTCGTCAAGGACTGAAACGTCTTGCCCCCGTCCTCGCTGGCCATCAAACGGCCGTGAAGCATATAGACGATGTTTTCATTGGCCGGATTGACCCAGATGCGGTTGTAGTAAAAGGGGCGGTTGTTGAAATTGGGCGTGTCGTTCACGACCTGCCAGTTCTCTCCGCCGTCCGCCGACCGCAGGAGCACGCTCCTGGTCGCCTCGACCAGGGCATAAGCCGTCTGCGGCCGTCCCGGGGCGAAAGCCAGGCCGATGCGGCCAAGGTCCCCGGCCGGGAGGCCGTTTTTCGTCGTTTGCTTTTCCCAGGTGAGACCTCCGTCCGTCGTGAGAAAAAGTCCGCTTCCCGGTCCTCCGGAAACGAAGAACCAGGGCCAGCGCCGGTGCTCCCACATGCCGGCCAGGATCCGCCGCGGGTTGGAGGGATCCATGGCCAGGTCGGACGCTCCCGTCCTGGCATCGACATGCAGCGTTTTCTCCCAGGTTTTCCCGCCGTCTTCCGTCATGAAGACCCCGCGCTCGGCTCCGTCGCCCCAGGTCGGTCCCAGGGCCGCAACATAGACGATGTCGGGATTGTCGGGGTGGATCAGGATCTTGGAGATTTTCTCCGTCTTTTCCAGGCCCATGGCCTTCCATGTCTTCCCGGCGTCGAGGCTGAGGTAGACTCCCCGGCCGACGCTCACGGAATTGCGCGGGGCCGCCTCCCCGGTCCCCACCCAGACGATGTTGGGATTTTTCTGGAATATGCAGATGGCGCCGATCGAGGCGACCGGCTGATCGTCGAAAACGGGATTCCAGGTCACCCCGCCGTCCGTGGACTTCCACACGCCTCCGGCCGCGGCGCCGACGTAGATGACGTTGGGGTCGGAGGCCACGGCGTCGATGGCGCCGATGCGGCCGCTCATGTTGGCCGGACCGATGGACCGCGCTTTCAATCCGGCCAGCAGGTCGGGGTTGATCTGGGCAGAGAGAAGAACAGAGGACGACAAAATGATCAGACCGAAAAGAACGGGCAACACTCCCCGAATCCGACGGCTCGAAAATTTCATGACGCCTCCTTTTTCATAAATGGGAACATTAAAGGACGGCAAGCTTCACCCTCATTTCTTAAGACGCGACGGGCCCCTCTTTCTGCCCTGAGCGACGCTTTGTCCATCCCGTTTCGGATCTCATCTTATCTCATTTTCTCTTCGCCGGGAAGAATGGTCTCCGGCTTTCCGTTTTGATATACTGCTTCCGCTATGGCTCGAGACCCCGTCTGCGGCATGGAAGTGGACGAGTCCCGTCCGGCGGGAATGTCCGTTTTTGAGGGCAAGACATACTTTTTCTGTTCCCAGGGCTGTCTGAAAAAGTTCGAGCAAAATCCGAAGTTTTTTCTGAAGTCAGAAGTACCTGGGCATCGTCCGGAAGCGGCCATGGAAAACGCCGTCGAATCTTCGGGGGATGAAAGGGCGGGCAAGGGACACCGGGACCATGACGAAGAGCCCGGTAGGGACAAGGCCGAAAGATCATCCGGCGGGGAAAGGCTCGACCTGCCGATTTCGGGCATGAGCTGCGCCTCCTGCGCAGCCAACATCCAGAAGGGCCTTCGCGGCCTTAAGGGCGTTGTGCAGGCGGACGTAAATTTCGCCACGGCTCGGGCCACGGTCCTGTTCGAGCCTCGCCGGGTGAGACCCGGAGATCTCGTTCAGGCCGTCCGGTCGACGGGATACGATGTCGCTTCGGCGTCGGTCGAGTTTCCGGTCGAGGGCATGAGCTGCGCCTCCTGCGTGGCGAAAATCGAGAAGGCCCTCCGGGAGACGAAAGGCGTCGTCCGGGCCGCGGCCAACTTGGCGCTGGGACGGGTCAGAGTCGAATTCCTGCCCACGGAGATCGCCTCCGCGCAACTGAAAAGGGTGATCGAGAGCGCGGGATACAAGGTGCTCGAGGCGGAGGAAAGCGAAGCCGTCGATTACGAGCGGGCCGCCCGCGAGCGCGAATTCAGGGGCCTGAAGCGCGATTTTCTGATCAGCCTGTGTCTGGCCGTTCCGATTTTTGTCGGGAGCATGTTCCATGGCGCGGCCTTTCTCCCCGCTTTTCTTCACAACCCGGCCGTTCTCTGGGCTTTGACGACGCCCGTCCAGTTCTGGATCGGCCTCCGCTTCTACCGCGGGGCCTGGGCCGCCCTGCGGCACCGAACGGCAGACATGAACACGCTCATCGCCGTGGGGACTTCGGCCGCCTACCTGGCCAGCGCCGCGGCCGTCCTGTTCCCGGGTTTTTTCCGCTTCGGCGGGCGCGAGCCGGAGGTCTATTTCGAGACGGCGGCGGTCATCATCACCCTGATACTGTTCGGGCGGCTCCTTGAGGCCCGGGCCAAGGGCCGCGCCTCGGAAGCCATACGCAAACTGGCCGGGCTCCAGCCCAAGACGGCACGTCTTATCCGCGACGGCCGAGAGGTCGACATCCCCGTCGAAGATCTGGCCGTCGGCGACATCGTCCTCGTCCGTCCCGGAGAGCGGATCCCCGTTGACGGCCGCGTGGAGAGCGGCCGCTCGGCGGTCGACGAGTCCATGATCACCGGCGAAAGCTTTCCGGTCGCCAAGCAGCCCGGCGACGAGGTCATAGGCGCAACGATAAACAAAACGGGAAGCTTCACATTTCAGGCGAACAAGGTGGGCCGAGACACCGCCCTGGCACAGATCATCCGGCTCGTCGAGGAAGCACAGGGCTCCAAGGCGCCCATCCAGCGTCTGGCCGACGTCATCGCCGGCATCTTCGTGCCCGTCGTCATCTCGATCGCCGTCCTGACGTTTCTCGCCTGGCTCGTCTTCGGGCCGGATCCCGGACTGCGCTTCGCCATCCTGAATTTCGTGGCCGTGCTCATCATCGCCTGCCCCTGCGCCTTGGGCCTGGCGACGCCCACGGCGGTCCTGGTCGGCACGGGGAGGGGAGCGGAGCACGGCATTCTCATCAAGGGCGGGGAGAGCCTGGAGACGGCCCACAATCTCGACACCCTCGTTTTCGACAAGACGGGGACGCTCACGCGGGGCGAACCCGAAGTGACGGACATCGCTCCCGCCTCGCCTTACGACGAACGAACGCTCCTGGCCGCCGTCGCCTCAGTCGAGAGGCTTTCCGAGCATCCCCTGGCCGAGGCGGTGGTCAGGAAAGCTAAAGAAAAAAGGGTAGAACTTTCGGAGGCCGTGGATTTCAAGGCCGTGGAAGGGCAGGGAGTCGAGGCGGTCGTCTCCGGGCGGTCGGTTCTCATCGGCAGCTCCGGGTTCCTGGCGTCGAATGGCGCCCGGCCGACGGATGACATGGTGGCCCGCGCTGGGGAGCTGGCCGGCGAGGGGAAAACGACCGTGTTTGCGGCCGTGGGCGGCAAGCCCGCCGGACTGTTCGCCGTGGCCGACGCGCTCAAGGAGAGCTCGGTCCGCGCCGTCCGGCGCCTCCGGGAGATGGGCATCAGGGTCGTCATGCTTACCGGCGACAACCAGAACACGGCCGAGGCCGTGGCCCGGGCCGCGGGCATCGACGACGTCCGGAGCGAACTCAAGCCTGAGGACAAGGTGGCCGTCATCCGAGAGTTGCAGCAGTCAGGAAGGCGGGTGGGCATGGTCGGAGACGGCATCAACGACGCCCCGGCCCTGGC
>JAFGAV010000034.1 GCA_016933515.1 Candidatus Aminicenantota bacterium | reverse complement strand
AGGCGGGGCGGGGGGGGGGGGGGGGGGGGGGGAGAAAGCACCGGGTTCCGGCGGCAGGGAAAGGTGAAGGGTGAGGCTGAAAAAATCACCCCTGATTTCATCCTAAGGGGTGATTGACCCTCGTCGATTCCCATGGCATTTTAGGCTACGAAATTCGGGAAAGAGCCATGTCGAAGCCCAACCTGGACGCCCTCTATAAAACACCGGCAAAAGATCACGGATTCACTTTTCCCCTCCCCACCCAGGTGGAGGGAGTGGATCCGACGGGCCGCGGATTCCGTGAAGAAACCGTCCTGTCCTTCATCAATCATCAGGGATCGACCTTCCGCCTGAAGAATCCCGTGGCCATCGGCACCAAAGTCAAGCTCATCATCGACCTGCCCAAGAAACTGGCCGAGGGCCAGAATCTGAAGCTGGTCATCAAGGGCCGCGTCGTGTCCATCGAGCTCGACGACCGCCTGAATTCACGCAAAAAAGTGAGCATTCGGTTCGAGAGCCGCTACATCATCACCCCGGAATCCTCGGCCAAATCCTGAGGCTCCCCGCGCCCGGCGTCCCGGCTCTATGACGCATTGTGTGGTGAATTCCGGTCTGAGGGCCAAGCAAAACGTCATGGAGCCCGGCGTCCGTTCCCGTCCCTTTCATAGGCACAAAGCGTTTGACAACCCCGGGAACCCTGTTTTAGAATGAAAAGCCCAAAAGGGCTGTCTGAGTCATGCCAAAAGGGAAAAGCAAAAAAAGGACCGCCAAACCGTCCGCGAAGGCCTCCGCGCCCCCGCCTAAAAACATCAGGGTCGTCCTCTACTGCCCGTCGGAGATCATCCTTTCCGGCATCCTCAAAGCGATGGACGATAGCCTGGACATCGAGATCTCGGCCGTCGAAAAAAACACCCTCGAATCCTTCATTGACGCCATCAAGCGCAGCCATCCCCATGTCGTGCTCTTCTTCGGCAGCGAGCCCCTGCTCAATATCAGGGAAATCTGCAAGGCCATCCAGGACGTGTCCGCCGCCTCGGGCAAATCCCGCCTGTTGCTGATGGGCAACATCCCGAGTCATGAGGAGATCGTCTCCCTCATCAATTCCGGAGCCCGAGGATATTTCGACCTGAACGACAACGCCGGCCAGCTGACCGAAGCGATCCGGGTGGTGGACCGGGGCGAGATCTGGCTTCCCCGGGACAAGATGAGCAGCATCATGGACCGCATCATCTCCGTTGTCGGACGGGACATGAAGGAAAAAACGCTCGACCAGCTGACGCCCACCGAATTCCAGGTCCTGCGCCTCATCGGTCAGGGCAAAAGCAACGACGAAATCGCCGAGATGCTGTTCATCAGCAAGAACACGGTCCGGTCCCACATCAAAAGCATCTATGCCAAGCTCGACACGCACAGCCGTCTGCAGCTGGCGTTGTACGCCATAAATTCGGCCCTGTTCTGACCGGGCCGCCGGGGGATCGAACCGTCATGCCTCCCTCCGTCAGGAAAAAAACCCAAGCCTCGGGGGCAAAAAAAAAGAGGGGGCGCGCCGCGCGCGCTAAGAAGGCCGAACGGCGCCGCGAATGGCGGCTCGCCTTGCCTCTGCCCGCGCGCGTGGAGGGCCGACTGCCCTGGGGCCCGGAATTCAAGGAAGACGCCACCGTCGAAAACATCAGCAGCAAGGGAGCGTTTTTCTGTCTGGATTCCGGCCTCTCCGTCGGGTCCAAAGTCAATATCATCATCGACATTCCCGAACAGGCGGGCGGAGGACGCAAGCTGAAGCTCCGCCTGGGAGGCATCACCGTCCGCTTGGAGGAAACCGGCAAGCAAGGAAAGCGGCAGGGCGTGGCCGTGCGTTTCAAAAAAGACTACAAGTTGATCCCCGCCGACGGATCCGACTGAACGACAGGCCCGCCCCGGAAACGATGCTCATTGTCGCCCTAACGGGAGGAATCGCTTCCGGGAAGTCGGTCGTGGCCCGATTTCTCCGGGAGCGGGGATGCGCCGTCCATTCCGCCGATGAGACGGCCCATGAGCTCCTGGCCGCCGGGGAGCCGGCGTGGAAGGCCGTTGTCTCCCATTTCGGAGAAGGCGTGCTCAAGTCCGACGGGACGATCGACCGACGGAAACTGGGCGCCGTCGTCTTCGCCCAGGAGACAGAGCGGCTTTTTCTCAATGCGGTTCTTCACCCCCTGGTCATGGAAAAGAAAAGGGAAGCCGTGGCCCGTCTGAAAAAGGAAGGCCGGCACAAGATTTTCGTTTCCGAAGCCGCCCTCGCGATCGAGTCCGGTTTCGCGTCCTTCTACGACAAGGTCATCGTCGTCTTCTGCCCGCCCGAAATCCAGGAAGAACGCCTGATGATCCGCGACGGAATCGACTTCGAAGAGGCCCGGAGGAAGATCCGGTCCCAAATGCCCGTCGAAGACAAGAAACGGCGGGCTGATTACCTGATCGATTCCTCGGGTTCCTTGGCCGAAACGGAGCGTCGCACCGACATCGTCTACCGCCGTCTCGTCCGCGACGCGGAAGAAAAAGAACGGAGCGCCAAAAAACGGATTTAGCCTTTCGGCGGAGGAAGGGATTTCAAGCACGCGGCCAAGAGGGGGATCATGAGCTCATGGTGCCCGAGGAAATAGAATCCCCGCCCCCCGCGCCCCACGGGCCGGTGAACGACGTTCTGCTGGGGGCGGTAATGACGGAGGAAATCGAAGACGGCCGTGACCAGGCCTTCGAGAGGATACCCCTGGTTCCGCACGAAGGTCACGGCTTTGAGAAACACCTCGGGCAACACAACCGACGACCCGCAGTTGACGAACAGCCCGCCGCCGTGGATCAGGCGCAACTCGGAGCACAGGAGAAAAAAATCTCTCAGGGACGCCTGGCCCAGATCGCGGCCGCTCATCGAAGGATGATAATGAATGAAATCCGTTCCGACGGCCACGTGCACCGTGGCCGGAATGCCCAGCCGATAGGCCGTCCCAAAGAGGCTCAGAGAGCGATACGGCCAGGAGGAGGCGGCGATCATCCGTCCCACCGCCTCTCCGAGCCCGATGTCCTCCTCGGCCGCTTCACTGACGGCCCGGCTCAGATATTCCCCCGTCTCGCGCGCCATGCCGAAACGCCCGCTTCCGATTGCGGCGGCCACATCCTCCGAAGTCCGGCCGCAAAACGCGATCTCGAAATCGTGAATGATGCCCGCGCCGTTCATCGCCAGGCCGGTGATCCAGCCGCGCTTCATCAAGTCGATGAGGACGGGGTTGAGGCCCACTTTGATCACATGGGCTCCCATCCCGAAGAGGACGCCTTTCCCCTTCCGCCGCGCCTTCAGCCAGAGATCGAGAAAAACCTTGAAGTCCCCGCCGGCCAGAATGTCCGGCAGGCTGCGGACGAGTTCCCGAAACGCGGGCGACGCGGGCGCGGGACGACCGAAGCTCCGCACTTCCACTCGGCTCTTCCTTGAGCGGAGAGCATACGTTTTCAAACCGACGGGAAGAAGCGGCTTCAGCGTCTTGGACTTCATCCTGGGACCCTCCTCGTTTTCGGGCGCCTTCATGGACGGAGTTCGCCGGACGCCCCGGACGTCCGCCAGGTCAGGACGCGTCGGAGACGTGCTTCAATTCCTGTCCGCAGCGGAACTTGATTCTCTTGCCTTCGGCGATCTTGATCTGTCTTTGCCGCCGGATGTCCCGTCCGAAGCCCGTCTTTTTGCTCACGATCCGGAAACTGCCGAAACCCCGGATTTCAATTTTCTCCTCGCGGGCCAGAGCGGACTTGAGCTCTTCCAGTATCTTTTCCACGAGCGTCAGGGATTTCGCCCCGTTGAAGGCCGAGTTCTTCTCGATGGCCAGGGCGATATCGTTTTTGATCATGCGCTTTTCCATGGGTCCCTATTGTTTAAATTATCGCTCCGGAAAAGTCAAGTCGAAACCCGACTGAAACCAAGTTGACTTGACCTTCTCCCCGCCCCTATAATGGCTTCAGAGTGAGCAAGCGCCTGGTTTCCTTCATCATTCTTCTGGCGGCGCCGCTGTGTCTGGAATCCGCGGTCTGGACGATCACCGTGGACGCGGCCATTCATCCCGTCACCTCGGAATACATCCGCCGCAGCCTGGACCGCGCCGAATCCGAAGGCGCCTCCCTGTTTCTGATTGCCCTCAACACCCCCGGAGGTCTGGACTCGTCCATGCGGGAGATCATTGAGCGGATCCTGAAGTCCGAAGTCCCGGTGGCGGTGTACGTCAGCCCCTCGGGCGGACGGGCGGCCTCGGCCGGATTTCTCATCGGCCTGGCCGCCGATCTGTTTGTCATGGCGCCCGGCACGAGCACCGGCGCGGCCCATCCCGTCGGCATCTCGGCCGCCGGCCAAGAGATGGACGACGTCATGTCCGAAAAAATCACCCAGGACGCCGCTTCCTTCGCCAAGACGCTGGCCGAAAAACGCGGCCGAAACGTGCGGCTGGCCGAGGAGGCCGTGACCCGGAGCCGGTCCTACACCGAGACCGAGGCCCTGTCCGGAGGGTTGATCGATCTCGTGGCCAAGGACATTCCCGATCTTCTCGGCCGGCTGGAAGGCCGCGCCGTCCGGCGGTTCGACGGCGGCGAGGACGTTCTCCATCTCGCCGGCCAGGAGGTCCAGTCCGTGCCCATGAGCGGACGCCAGAAATTTCTGCTCACGATTTCCAATCCCAACCTGGCCTATCTGCTGCTGATGATCGGCCTGCTGGGATTGTATTTCGAATTCGCCAACCCCGGCGCGATCCTGCCCGGAGTGCTGGGCGCGCTCTGTCTCCTGCTCGCCATCTTTTCTTTTCAGATCCTGCCCATCAACTACGTGGGGTTGATCCTCATCCTTTTGGCCCTCGGGCTGTTCGCGCTGGAGGTCAAAGTCCACAGCTACGGCCTGTTGTCGGCTGGAGGAGTCATCGCCATGGTCATCGGCTCCATCATGCTCATCGACGCCCCCATCCCCGAGTTGCGCCCGGGACTGAGGTTCATCATTCCCGTCGCCCTGGCCATCGCCGGCATTTTTCTCTTTCTCGTCTGGCTCGTCGTGCGGACGCACCGGGGCCGCGTCCACACCGGACACGAGGGACTCGCGGGCGAGACGGGCACCGCCCTGACCGACCTCAATCCCGAAGGCCGGGTCTTTGTCCACGGCGAGTACTGGCGCGCGCGCGCCGAAGAACCGATTGCCCGCGGAACGAAAATCGTCATCATCGGCCTCCTGGACGGAATGACCGTCCGGGTCGGCCGAAAAGAGGACCGGGCGGCGACCGTCTCGGAAACCCGGCCCTCGGAAACGGCGGCCGGCCGGCGCGCCCGCCGCTCAGCAAGGAGGTCCTGATGTTCTATCCTGTGTGGGTCATCGTCGGCATCGTCGTTCTCTATCTCTTGAATTCGATCAAAGTCCTTCGGGAATACGAACGAGGCGTGATCTTCCGCCTGGGGCGGGTTCTCGCCCGGCCCAAGGGTCCCGGACTGATCCTCGTCTTCTCCCCCATCGACCGCTTGATCCGCGTCAGCCTCAGGCTGGTGACGATGGACATCCCGCCTCAGGACGTGATCACCAAGGACAACGTCTCGGTTAAAGTCAACGCCGTTGTTTACTTCCGGGTGCTCGAGCCCCTGAAGGCCATCATTGAAGTCCAGGATTTCCTCTACGCCACCTCACAGCTCGCCCAGACGACCCTGCGCAGCGTTCTGGGAGAAGTCGAGCTCGACGAACTGCTCTCCGAGCGCGAGAAACTCAACCTCCAACTCCAGGAGATCCTCGACAAGCACACCGATCCGTGGGGGATCAAGGTCCAGCTCGTGGAAATGAAGCACGTCGACCTGCCGGAAAACATGGTCCGGGCCATCGCCCGACAGGCGGAGGCGGAGCGGGAGAGGCGGGCCAAGGTCATCCACGCCGAGGGCGAATACCAGGCCGCCGACAAGCTCACCAAGGCGGCGGACATCATCTCCCAGAATCCCCAGGCTCTGCAACTGAGGTTTCTGGGGACGCTCTCCGAGGTGGCCACGGAAAAAAATTCCACGATCATTTTTCCCCTGCCCCTGGAGCTGCTGAGGGCTTTCACCCACTCCACGGAAAAGAAGTGAGGCTTCCATGACCAACGCCAAAGAGGTTCGCGAGCTTCAGTTCACCCGGATGCAGCTGGTGATCGTTTTCGTGCTCGTCATCGCCCTGGGGGCGTTCATCTTCGTTCTGGGCGTTTCCGTGGGCAAAAAACAAGCCCGCCTGGCTCAAGGGCTGGAGCCCGCGGCCGGCCCGTCCACAGAGGTCGTCCGGCCGAAGGTCAAGCCGCCGACCGAAGCCCTTGCCGAGAAGGCCGGCACGCCGCCCTCAGAAAAGGCCTCGCCCGCCGACGAAAAAAAGGTGGCCGCCGCTTCGTCCGACATCCGGAAGGAAATCGCATCCTTCGAAGCTCAGGAAAAGACGGGACGGGAATCCCCGGCGGTCTCCAAAAGCACGCCGGCGGCAAAAACCGGGACGGCGACTCCGGCGCCGAAAAAGACCGCCGCGCGCCGGTCCGTCCCTGCCGCCGTCGAGCCCCAGATCGGTCTTCTCTATATCCAGGTCGTCGCCGCCTCCCAAAAATCGGAGGCCTCCCAACTGGCCGATAAAATCCGAGAGCACGGTTTTTCCGTTTTCATTCTCGACCCGAGGGCCGGGACTCCTTTTTACCGCGTCCGAGTGGGAGGCTACCGAACCGAGGAGGAGCGCAACCGGGCCGGAGAGCGTCTGGCCGCGGTCCTGAAAAAGAAACCGAGCGATTTTTATTATCCCCCGCGCTGACGCGGAAGAGACTCCATGAAACATCTCCGGGATTTCGGCCTGGCTCTTCTCAGCGGACTGCTGGCCGCCCTGGCGTTCCCCAAATTCAACCTCTCTTTCCTGGCCTGGATCGCGCTCATCCCCCTGCTGCACGTCGTTTCGAAAAGCCGTCCCGGAAGGGCTTTCGCCCTGAGTCTCTCGGCCGGACTGTCTTTTTACGGGCTCCTTCTTTACTGGATTCCGAACGTGCCGGCGCATTACGGAGGCCTGTCCCTCGAAGTCAGCCTGGGGGCCACCTTCGGCCTCGTGCTTCTGCTGGCCCTGTTCTGGGGGCTCTTCGGCTTGGTGCTGTCCAGGATCTCGTCGCTCTGGCCGGCCGCCGGCTTCATCCTGGCGCCCTTCATCTGGACGGCGCAGGAATACGCCCTGACCCACGTCCTCACCGGATTTCCCTGGGGGCTCCTGGGATACAGCCAGTCCTCGAACCTGTGGCTGATTCAAGCGGCGGCCGTGACCGGTGTGTACGGCGTCTCCGCGGTCCTTGTCTTTTTCCAGGGCGCGTTTGTTTATTCCTTCAGCAAGAAACAGCGGACGCCCTTCTTCATCGGGCTCGGCGTCCTGGCGGCTTTCCATATCGGCGGCGCCCTGTCGCTGGGCTCCGCGGAGCCCGGTCCGGGCGCATTCCGGGCGGCCGTCATCCAGGGCAACGTCTCCTCGGATTTCTTTCACGGCCAGGTCCCCGCTTCCGAAATCCGTGAACAGTTCGAACATCACATGAACCTCACCCGAAAGGCGGCCGAGGAAGGCGCGGAGCTCATCGTCTGGCCGGAATTCTCCGTGCCCCTGTGCTTCTCGTGCGAGGACCCTCTGTCCCGGGAATGGAAACGCCGCCTCCTGTCCTACGTCCGCAGTTCGGGCCGGACGCTCCTCGTCGGCACGGTCGAAACCGCCCGGCTGGGCGAGAGGATCGACCATTGGAACGCCGCTCTGGCTCTCCGACCCGACCAAACCTGGACCGAGTATCACAAGATGCACCTCGTGCCCTTCGGCGAGTACACGCCCTACCCGGACGTTTTCGGATTCGTCGAGAGGATGACGCAGGCCGTCGGGACGTTCACTCCGGGCGCCGCTCCCGTCCTCCACGGCTTTCGGGACCTGCGCTTCGGCTCCCCCATATGCTATGAAATCATTTTCCCCAACCTGGTTCGCCAATTCGTCAGGAACGGGGCTCACTTCCTGGCGACCGTGACGAACGACGGATGGTACGGGGAGACGTCCGCGCCCCACCAGCATTTCGGCATCGCCGTCTTCCGCGCCGTGGAGAACCGCCGCTTCCTCCTCCGGGCGGCCTCGACCGGCGTCAGCGGAATCGTCGATCCCTGGGGGCGGGTCCTGACGAAATCGGAGATCATGACGGCGGCCGCCCTAACCGGCGTCGTCACGCCCTCGTCCCGCCGAACGTTCTATTCCCGCTTCGGCGACGTGTTCGCGCTCTTCGGCTTGACAATGACCCTCGGCTTCTTTATTCTAAGTGCCTTTTTGGGAAGACATGAACGACAAGGGAAAAAAAGTCGCCAGCGGATTTACTGACCTCGAGCCCCGCCTGAACGCCGCCTTTCAGAAATATCTGGAAGTCCGGGGTTTTCTTTGACCTGACAAAGATAAAATCGGAAGCCGAGGAAGTCGGGCGGCAGCTGGCTTCGCCCGAAACCTGGAAAAACCCCAAAGCCTCCCAGAAGCTTCAGCAGCGCAAAAAAAAGCTGGACCGGGAGCTGAAGCTTTTCGCCGGCCTGGAACAGAAACGGCAGGAACTGGACGTCCTCCTCGAACTGGCCGAAGAAGGCGAGGACGTGGCGGCCGAGGCGCTCCAGGTCCTTGAAAATCTCGAGCGAAGCCTGAACGACGCCGAGATGCAAACCCTCTACGACGAGGAGGACGACGTCCGAAACGCCATTCTGACCGTTCATCCCGGCGCGGGGGGCACGGAGTCCCAGGACTGGGCCCAGATGCTTCTGCGCATGTATTTGCGTTACGCCGAGCGCAAGGGCTACAAGACCGAGGTGCTGGACATGCTGCCCGGCGAAGAGGCGGGTTTGAAAAGCGCCACAGTCCGCGTCGAAGGCGAAAACGCCTTCGGCAACCTCAGCCAGGAATCGGGAGTCCACCGCCTCGTCCGCATCTCCCCCTTCGACGCGAACAAGCGGCGCCACACCTCCTTCGCCGCGGTCTTCGCCTATCCCGAGGTGGACGAAGAAATCGAAATCGCCGTCTCGCCGGATGAGCTGCGCATCGACACCTACCGCGCCGGCGGCCGGGGCGGGCAACACGTCAACGTCACGGACTCCGCGGTGCGCATCACCCATCTGCCTACGGGCATCGTCGTCCAGTGCCAGAACGAACGTTCCCAGCACAAGAACAAGGCGGCGGCCATGAAAGTTCTCTTGGCCCGACTGTACGAACTGGAGCGCAAAAGAAAACGGGAGAAGATCGAGAAGATCGAGGACGCCAAGTCGGAGATCGCCTGGGGCAACCAGATCCGCTCCTACGTCCTCCATCCCTACCGCCTGGCCAAGGACCTGCGCACCCGCGTTGAGACTTCGGACGTGGAGTCCGTCCTGGACGGCGCCCTGGACGAATTCATCAAAGCGAGCCTCGTCCAGCGCAAGGCGGCGCGAAAGACGGAATGAGCTCCCGACCGGGACGTCACCGCCCGGGCTTTCGCGACTTGGCTTCCTCCCAGAGCGCGTCCAACTCCCCGGGCGTCGCCGAGGCGAACTCCCGGCCTTCGTCCTTGAGCCGTCTTTCGAGATGGGCGAATCGGTCCCGGAACCGGCCGTTGGCCTGAAGAAGGGCCAGCTCGGGATTGACACCCGCCTTCCGGGAGACGTTGGCCGCGGCGAGGAGAAGGTCTCCGATCTCATGGACGACCGCTTCCCGGCTCCCGGATTCCAGGGCCCGATCGAGCTCCCCGGTTTCCTCGCGAAGCTTCTCCAGAGCTCCCTGCGTCGTCGGCCAGTCGAAACCCGCCGCGGAAGCCCTCTGGCCGGCCTGAAACGCGGCGGCCAGGGCGGGCTGGCTTTTGGACACACCGTCCAGGAGTGAGGCGTGTTTTTTCTCTTCCTGCTTCCGCCTGTTCCAGACTCCCAGGACCTCTCGGGAGCTTTCCCGGCGCTCCGACCCGAAGACGTGAGGGTGCCGGGCGATCATCTTGTCGTTGATGCCCTTCACGACTTCGGAAAGCCGGAAGGCGCCTTTCTCTTCGTAAACGCGTGCCAGGAACACGATCTCCAGAAGGAGGTCCCCCAGCTCCTCGCGGACCGAGGCGGCCCGGCCGGACTGGACGGCTTCCACAGCTTCATACGCCTCTTCCAGAAGAAAGCTCAACAGGGACTTTTCGTCCTGTTCCCTGTCCCAGGGGCAGCCGTTGTCCCCCCTCAGAACCGCCAGGATCTCTCCCAGGCGCGCGAACTCTTCTCCCGCGCTTTTCGCGTCGCTCATGCCGCTCTTCCCTCCCGGTGTCTCGTCGATGGGCCGTCAGGCGCCGCCTTGAATTTCCGGAACGCCGCCTGTAGAATGAACATCCCAGCATAGCGGAGAAGGCGCCGATGATCAAACATCCCGCCCTCCGGAAGCGCAAAGGCCGCAAGGAGGCCGGCGCGGACGGACCGCCCGAAAGCGGACCCGAATCACAAGAGGATACGGATGAACGACGAAGACACGTCCCCCAAAACGCGGAAGGAATTCCTTCCCCTCCTCGATTTCAGCACCCTGGTCCTGCCCTTTTTCACCCAGGGGCTGGTGTCCCTGGGCCTTATGGAGGACCCCGTCCGGAAAGAGAACAGGGAAAATCTCAACCTGGCCCAAAGGCTGATCGAGCTCCTTCAATTGCTCAAGACCCGCACGAGCGGCAACCTCGAGCCCGAGGAAGCGGAATTTTTGGAGTCCTGCCTCCACCAGCTGCGAACCGCCTATCTGGAAAAAACCCGGCCCGCCGGTTCCTGACGCACGATGAAAATTTACCGGCGTCTCGAGCCGTTCCCCGGCCCTCATCGGCCCCGGGCGGTGGCCGTCGGCAACTTCGACGGGCTCCACCTGGGACACCGGCGCATCCTGAGGCGCCTCACGGCCTATGCCCGCCGAAAGGGCCTTGTGTCCCTTCTCCTGACCTTCGCCCCCCATCCGGAGAAAATCCTGGGACGCGGCCGGGTGCTCATGATCCAGACCCTGGAGCGCCGCCTGGAGCTCGTTCGCGAATCGGGCGTCGACGAGGTGCTCGTCGCGCCCTTCGACGCCGCGTTCTCCTCCTTGACACCCAACGAGTTCATCCGCCGCGTTCTCCTTCACGCGTTGAACGCCCGTACGGTCTTCCTGGGCACGAATTTCCGCTTCGGGCGCCGAAGAGCCGGGACGGCGCAAACGCTCCGCGCGTTCGGCGAGCGGACCCGCCTCTTCGAAGTGCGCATCGTTCCTCCGTTGAAGAGCGTCGGGCGGACGGTGAGCTCGAGCCGCATCCGTGAGCTCCTCCTCTCCGGGGACGTGAGCCGGGCCGCCGCGCTCCTGGGACGCCCCTACGAAATCCGCGGCCGCGTGGTCTCAGGCCGCGCTGTCGGACGCCGCCTGGGATTTCCGACGGCCAACATCCGTCCGGAGAACGAAATCCTTCCTCCCGGCGTCTTTCTCAGCCGGGCCTTGTTCTCCGGACGGATCCATCCCGGGCTGACCTACATCGGACGCCGTCCGACCTTCGGCTCACAAGAAGGCGGCGTTCATGTCGAAACCCATTGCCTCCGCCGGCGGCAAAACCTCTACGGCCGGCGCATAACGATCGAGCTTTTGAAACGCCTTCGGTCCGACCGGAAATTCCCCGACGCGGCCGCGCTCGCCGCCCGGATCCGGCGGGACGCCGCGCGCGCCGAGTCGTACTTCCGGCGCCGGGAAAGCGGCTGAGAGCGCGCCTAAGATTCTGAGACCAGGCGGGGAGGGCTTCGGCGTCTGGCGGGCTTCGAATCGCTGCGGAAGCTCCGGGTTTCTCAGTCTGCTTCGCAATACGCTCCCCTTCGGGGAGCTGTGCTCAGCAGGCCGGCAAGAATATGCCGGAAATCCTTCGAAACCCGTCGCTTCCTTGCTGAATCCCGCATGCCGCCTCACCCCTCCCCGCCTGGTCTCCGTCTTATCTTGTTTTTCCAATCTCCCCCCGAATTTCATAAATCGGTTTGGAAATGTTCCGGACGGACATTTGACTTTTTCGGGCGAATATTGCATTTTGAGATGGCCGGAAATCCGATTGTCACCCAAGGACGCGCCCTATGCCTAAAGCCGCCGCCAAGCAAAAAATCAAGGCCCGCATCATGGACGCCGCGAAAATCAAGCGCATCCTGCATCGCATGGGCACGGAGATCATCGAACGGAACAGGGACCTCAGAAAACTGGTGATCATCGGTCTCCGCACCCGCGGCATCCACCTGGCGAGAAGAATTTCCCGGGTGATCAAGGAGATGGAAAAGGTGGACGTCCCGGTGGGCGTCATGGACATCACTCCCTATCGCGACGACTCCCCGGCCCATAAAACTCAGCCCCGAGTTCTGAAGACCGGAATCCCCTTCCCGGTGGCCGGCAGGGACGTCGTGCTCGTCGACGACGTCCTTTTCACCGGCCGCACAATCCGCGCGGCCATGGACGGCCTCTTCGACCTCGGCCGTCCGCGAAGCATCCAGCTCCTCGTGTTCATCGACCGGGGGCATCGCGAACTTCCCATACGGGCGGACTACATCGGCAAAAACCTGCCCACGTCCCGGCGCGAGGTCGTTCGCGTCCGCCTCAAAGAGGCGGACGGCGCCGACGAAATCCTCATCACCGAGCCCGGACGTCTGAGGGGTTCGTCCTGAGGGGAAGGCCGGGAGGATGAAGCTTCTCCTCAGAAACGGCCGGGTCCTTTGCCCGGCTTCGCGTCTGGACCGCGTCCTGGATGTCCTTATCGACGACGGAAAAATCTCCGCGCTCGGACCGCGGATCAAGGCGCCCGGCGTCCGGGTTTTCAACGCCGCGCGCCTGGTCGTCGCCCCGGGATTCATCGACCTCCACGTTCATCTCCGGGAGCCCGGACAGGAGCACAAGGAGACGATTGAGACGGGGGCCCGCGCGGCCGCGCGGGGAGGATTCACCACGGTGTGCTGCATGGCCAACACCGCTCCCGTGAACGACAGCCCGGACGTGACGCGCTTCATCCTCGGCCGGGCGCGGTCGGCGGCCGTCAACGTCCTGCCCATCGCCTCCGTCAGCCGGGGTCTTCGAGGCGAGGAGCTCAACGACCTCACCGGCCTCTCCGCCGCCGGAGCCGTGGGTTTTTCCGACGACGGCCGGGCCGTCGCCTCAAGCCGCCTCATGCGTCTCGCCCTGGAGGAGACGAAGAGACTTTCGGCTTTCGTCGTCGAACACTGCGAGGACGACGCCCTGTCCGCCGGCGGCGTGATGAACGAGGGCGCCCTCTCCCGACGCCTGGGGCTGAAAGGCATCCCCGCGGCCGCCGAAGAAATCATCGCCGCCCGGGACATCATCCTCGCCGGCCTCACGGGCGGCCGCCTCCACCTGGCCCACGTCAGTGCCCGGGGCACGGTCGCGCTCCTCCGCGAAGCCCGCCGCCGCAAACTCCGCGTCACCGCCGAGGCGACGCCCCACCATCTCCTTCTGACGGACGCAGCCTGCGCCTCCCGCGACCCCGCATTCAAGGTCAATCCCCCCCTGCGCGGCCGGGCGGACGTCCGGGCCCTTCTGGGCGCGGTTCGGGAAGGATTGATCGATGTCTTCGTAACCGACCACGCCCCTCACGCCGAGGACGAAAAACGTCTGGGCTTCGAACAGGCGCCTTTCGGCATCAACGGCCTGGAGACGGCCGTCCCGCTTCTTCTGGATCGGCTTGTCCGCAGGAAGGTCATCAGCCTGAGCCGGCTCGTCCGCATGATGTCCACGACGCCCGCCCGCCTGTTGGGATTGAAGGGCAAAGGCGTTCTCCGGCCGGGCGCGGACGCCGACCTGACTCTCCTCGACCTCGATGCCCGAACCGTGGTCGACATTCGGAGTTTCGCCTCCAAGAGCCGGAATTCGCCTTTCGACGGCTGGAAGCTCCGCGGTGCGCCCGTGGCCGCCCTGGTCGGAGGGCGGGTGGCTTTCCCCTTCGACGGTCTCCTGCCTGGAGAGAGCGCCTGAGCCGCGAGGACATGGGGATCGCCCGATGAAGCCCGGCCTGTCCCAAATCGAGAAAAGAGCGGGTTACGTCTTTCGGAGCGAGCGACTCCTCCGCGAGGCCCTGACCCACAGCTCCTACGCCTACGAGAACACGGGCTCCTCGGCCGGGAACAACGAAGTCCTGGAATTCCTGGGAGACTCGGTCATCGGGCTGGTCACCGCCGAGTGCCTTCGTCTCACCTTCCCGGAACACGGCGAGGGCGACCTGTCCAAACTCAAGTCCCTCCTGACCAGCACCGCTTCCCTGGCCTCTTTCGCCGAAAAAATCAAATTGGACAAGACGTTGCTTCTGGGGCGCGGCGAAGAAAAAAACGGCGGCCGTAGAAAAAAAACGATCCTGGCCGGGGCGTTTGAAGCCCTGGCCGGAGCCGTCCACCTGGACGGCGGATTCGAGAGCGCCCGGGCGTTCCTCCTTCCCTTTTTCGAGCCGTTCTTGAAAAAATTCCGGGCCGGGCGGGGCCAAGTCGACAACTACAAATCCGCCTTGCAGGAACGCCTTCAGAGAAGCGGGCGTTCCGCTCCCGCTTACCGCACCGTGTCCTCGTCCGGGCCTCAACACCGACGGGTGTTCGTTGTGGAAGTCTATTGCGGAGACAAGCGCCTGGCGAGAGCCAGGAGCGGCTCCATCAAGGACGCCGAGCAAAAGGCCGCTCAGAAAGCCCTCAAGGACGCTTTGGGCCGGAAAATGCGGCCCCTGCCGGGTGAGATGTTTTGGGTCAAAAATGATTAAGAAAAGTCGTAAAGTGCCGTCCGATAAATTGGATAATTCTCAATTTTTAATCCAATTTATTGGAATAAAGCGATTTATTTATTTATTCGAATATTTGTAATTTTATTATTTAGTGTTAATTACAATATTATTCCTTATTGGCATAAATTTTGCTCTAATTAAAGGAAATGAAACCGGAAGGAGGTGGAAATAGAAATAACAGGAGCATTCGCTTTTGGTTCTTTAGGTGGGAAGTGAATCTTGACTTCCCGGGCATTTTTCAAGTTTAAGGGATGAAGGAGGATTGCATGAAAAGGTCTTTAGCCTTTTTATCCATCTTGTTGTTGATGACGGCAGGCTCCCTGTTCGCCCAAAGATCGACGGGCATGATCGAAGGCTACATCTACGATGCGGAAGGGACGCCTCTCCCCGGGGTCAACGTGACCGTTACGGGTCCGCAGATCAACAGAAGCACGATCACCGACACGAAGGGATTCTATCGTTTTCCCGCTCTACCGGTAGCGACATACTCCATCACGGCGTCGATTTCCGGCTTTAAGAAAAATACGGAAACCGGGATCACCGTAACCCTGGAGCAGACCCGCACGGTGAATATGAACCTGGAAATCGGTCTCGTGGAAGAGGAAATCACGGTCGTCGGGGTTTCCCCGATCGTCGATTTGACCTCGTCCCGATTGACGACCAACGTCAAGAAGGAATTCTTCGACGCCCTGCCGAAAGGCAGAAACTTCCAGGACATGATTCAGCTTGCCCCGTCCGTCCAGAGCGATCCCTGGGGCGCGGCCATGAGCGGCGCCACGGGCGCTGAAAACATGTACATCATCGACGGCGTCAACACCACGGACGTCGAAGACGGACTGGTGGGCACGAACCTGACCTACGAGTTCATCGAGGAAGTCCAGGTCAAGACGGGCGGCTATGAGGCCGAATATCCCGGCGCCCTGGGCGGCGTGGTGAACATCATCACCAAGAGCGGGTCGAACGAGCTTCACGGCGGCCTGCTGCTTAATTATCAAAGCGACGCCTTCTACGGCGAGCCTAAAATCGGCATTTTCGGCGCCGGCGCCATCGACGAGTTCAACTATTTTGACTTCGGACTGAACCTGTCCGGGCCGATCATGAAGGACAAGGCCTGGTTCTTCATCGGCGGCACGCCGAGCTTCCGGACGACCTACTATGAGCAGACGAACCAATGGACCAATGAAACCCGCTCCTTCGAGGAGCCGCTGAACACCTATTATTTTTCCGGAAAGCTCAGCTTTGAGCTCAGCCCCGGCCAGAAGCTCACTCTGAGCGCCTTCGGAGACCCACTGAAATCCGAGACCAACAATCCCGGAACGCTGAGAGACTTCGCCACCTGGGAACAGTACGGCGGATATGTGAACACGGGGGCCACATACAACGGCGCTATCCGGTACGACGGCGTCTTCGGTGGCGACCTGATCGTTCATGTCCTGGGCGGTCTCTACTACGACAGCACAAAAACCATCCCGGGTGACGTCAATGAGCCCGCGATTTATCTGGAGCAGGGCTACCTCGGCGCGCCCCAGAGCTACGTCACCGGAGGTTCGGGCTATTACAGCGACCCCGACACGAAGCAGCGTTGGCAAGGCAGCGGCGACGTCACCAAGTTCCTGGGCGGCCACGCGATCAAGGCCGGCTTCCAATTCTATCGTTCCATGTCGCAGCGGGAAGACTCTTACAGCGGCGGCTTTTACCGCCAGATCCGTCCCTCCTCCGGATACTTCAGAGACAGGTGGCGGACGACCATGGGAACGACTTACACGGACATTCTGGGCCTTTTCGCCCAGGATTCGTGGAAGGTTTTCGACCGGCTGACCGTCAACTTCGGCCTTCGTTTGGAGGACCAGAACGTCCACGCCAGCGACGAGTCGAGATTTTTCGAACCGAGCGCGTCCATCATCCACTGGGGTTTTCTGGATCAGCTCTCTCCCCGGCTCGGGTTCACCTATGACATCCTCGGCAACGGCACTTCCAAGCTCTTCGGCTCCTACGGCCGTTTCTTCGAGATGATGCCCCTCGACCTGAACACCCGCCAGTTCGGCGCCGAAATCGACAGAATGTACTATTATCGCTTCACGGTCGGCGATCCCCTGACCGCCCGCCCCGACTTCAGCGAAGCTTTCTACGTCTGGGAGGCCGGAAGCGCCGCTTCCCAGTTCCCCGATCCCGACGCGGCGAATAAGGGCCTCGACGCCCAGTATGTCGAGGAATTCATCATCGGGTTCGAGAACCAGTTCATGACCGACCTCTCGGTGAGCGTCCGCGGCGTGTGGAAGCGGCTGGGGCAGGTCATCGAGGACGGCTCTTTCGACGGCGGCTCGACCTACTTCCTCTTCAACCCGGGCAAGCATTTTACGGTCGGCGAAACCAATCCCGACACAGGGCTCCCGAGAGAGATCTATGTCGACGCCTTCCCCGAAGCCAAGAGGGACTACAAGGCCCTCGAAATCATGCTCAACAAGCGATTTTCCCACAACTACATGTTCACCGCCTCCTACACCTACGCCATGCTGAGGGGGAATCACCCCGGCTTCGCCTGGGAAGAGTACGGACAGCTCGATCCCAACATCACCGCCCTTTTCGACTTCCCCGAGTTCCTGTACAACGCCGACGGCATCCTGCCCGGCGACCGACCCCACCAGCTCAAACTGGACGGCGTTTACCAGTTCTCCAAGTACGTCCCCGGCCTGAACATCGGGGCGTCCTTCCGGCTCAACTCGGGCAAATCCCTGAGCAAAGTCGGCTACAACGAATGGTACGGCGCCTGCGTGACGCTGACCGAGCGCGGCTCGGACGGCCGTCTGCCCATGTTCTATCAGCTCGACCTCCACGTGGGATACGACTTCAAGATCGCCGGGAAGTACAAGATCGGATTCACGGCCGACGTCTTCAACGTTTTCGACACCCGCATCGAGACGAACCGCGACATGCGCTACCTGCGGAACACCTATTTCGGCACTCCTTCGACTCTCATGCCCTGGGACTTCAACACCACGGCCTACCCCACTCCGGACAACGACTACTACGGCAAAACCACATCCTACCAGGCTCCCATCCGCGGCCGGCTCGGCATCACGCTCAGCTTCTAGACCGAAAGCAGACACACAAGCGGAACTTCGAAGCCCCGAACCGGAAATTCCGGTTCGGGGCTTTTTTTTCTCTATTCGAGTTCGCCGGCCGAGGCGGTTCTCTCTGACCGATTGAAAAAACTCACGAAACGGCCTAAAGTAGGAAGT
>JAFGAV010000007.1 GCA_016933515.1 Candidatus Aminicenantota bacterium | reverse complement strand
TCCTCGTCGAGCGCAGCCGCCCCGGAGCGGCCGGACTGCCGGAGGAGGTCGTTCAGGCGCTCCCAGGACGTGACGCGGAACCGTCCGGACTGCTCCAGGCTGGTGATGAGCAGGTTGGGGATCGCCTCCTGGAGGTAGTCGTAGGACGCGTCGCCCGTCTGGTTCTTGAAACCGAAAACGGCGAGCGACGGCCTGTCCCCGGGCTTGCGCGGGATGAGCTGCCAGATGAGGAATGCGGCCGCCAGCACACCCAGAACTGCGGCCGGGATCCAGATTTTCTTCAAGGGGAACTGGACCGTGACCTGCTTTGAGGTCATGGGTTTTCGGACCGGAAGCGGGGTCGTCGTCCGCGGCAGGGCGGCCTCCGCTTCGGCGAGATCCGAAACGAGTTCGTCCGCGCTCTGATAACGTTTTTCCCGGGACTTCTCCAGGCACCTCAGGATGACGCGCTTCAGGTCCTCGGAGATCTGGGGGTTGAGTTTCCGCGGGTCCGGGGGAAGCTCCGTCTTCTGCTTCACGGCCGCAGCCAGGGGGGTGTCGCCCTCGAACGGCAGGCGGCCGGTCAGCATCTCGAACAGGACGACGCCGAGGGCGTAGATGTCCGAGCGGCGGTCCGGGTCCTTGCCGTCCACCTGCTCCGGGGACATGTACTCCGGCGTGCCGACGATGACGCCCGCGCCGGTCAGCCCCTTGGCCTTGACCGAGCGGGCGATGCCGAAGTCCATGACCTTCGCCTGGCCGTCCCGGTCGATCATGATGTTCTGGGGCTTGAGGTCCCGGTGGACGATGCCCTGGCGGTGGGCTTCGGCCAGGCCCTCGCCGACCTGGCGGGCGACGGAGGCCGCCTTGCCGACCGGGAGGGCGCCTATGCGGTGGATGAGGCTTTTTAAGTCCTCGCCGGCAACGTATTCCATGGTGATGTAATAGGCGCCCTCGTCGCGGCCCAGGTCGTACATGCGGCAGACGTGGCGGTGGGAGATCTGGCGGGCGAGCTTGAGCTCGTTGCGGAAGCGCTCGATCGTGCGGTCGTCGCCGGCGACTTCGGGATTCAGGAGTTTGAGGGCGAGCTTTTCCCGGACCTCCCTGTCGAGGACCTTGTAGACGCGGCCCATGCCGCCCCGGCCCAGCTCCTCGATGACCTCGTAGCGGCCGGCGAAGACCGCTCCCGAAGCGAGCTCCTTGACCGGCAGGGACATGGTCTGCGACCGGGCGCCTTTGGCGCCGGGGGGAGCAGCATCGCCGGCGTCGCGGGAGGCAGCGCGGGCGGCGTCGTCCAGCGGAGCGCCGCATTGGCCGCAGAAGCGCGTGCCCTGCGGGTTGTCGAACCGGCACTGGGGACATTTCATGGCTTTCCCCCGTATCTTGGCGGCCCAAGATTAACAAAAAGACGGGGTCGCGTCTACACGATAAAGTGGAAAGTAGAGACGCGGCCCCGTCTTTTGCGTGCGCCCCCGTTTGCGTTTGACTTTGCGATTTCACATCACATATCATTTGTGCATCTCAGTGTGGAGGAGATAATGCGCAAAAGATTGTTACTAATGGCGTTAGCGGCATTCTTAATCATAGCGGCCGCTCAAGCGGCGGTGGGGACGGCGGGAGCGCAGGCGGCGGCCGCGGCCGACACGCACCCCTTCTCCGTCCGCGACATGCTGGCCATGGACCGGGTCTCGGAGCCGGCCGTGTCGCCGTGCGGAAAATGGATTGTTTTCACCTTGCGGACGACCGATCTCGAGGCCAACCGCGGCAGCACGGACCTGTGGCTGACGGACCTCGAGGGCAAGGCGCTTCGGCGGCTGACCACGAATCCGGCGGCGGACTTCAACCCCCGCTGGGCGCCCGACGGGAAAGCGATTTACTTCCTCTCGACGCGCTCCGGGTCGAGCCAGGTGTGGCGCATCAGCCCGGCCGGCGGCGAGGCCGAGCAGGTGACGAAGCTCCCGCTTGATGTCGCCAACCTCCTCCTCTCTCCCGACGGCAAGAACCTGGCTTTCAGCGTCGAGGTTTTTCCGGGACTCTGCCCGGGCGAGACGAAAAAAATGCTCGACAAAAAGGCATCCCGAAAGACCACGGGCCGGATCTATGATCGGCTGTTCATCCGCCATTGGGATACCTGGAACGACGGGCGGCGCAATCACGTGTTCGTCAAGCCCGTTTCGGGCGGCCATCAGACGGACCTCATGAAGGACCTGGACGCCGACTCGCCCTCCAAGCCTTTCGGCGGCGCCGAGGAATTCGCCTTCGCCCCGGACGGGAAGGGGTTCGTGTTCACCGCCCGCGACGCGGGACGCGAAGAGCCCTGGTCTACGAACCTCGACCTCTACTACGCGCCGCTCGACGGCTCGGCGGCGCCCCGCCTGCTGACCGCCGACAACAAGGCCACGGACACGCAGCCCTCCTTCTCGCCCGACGGAAAAACCCTCGCCTTCCTGGCCATGGAGCGGCCGGGCTACGAGGCCGACCGCTACCGCATCATGCTCCGCGCCTGGCCGGACGGCGGCGCGGAGCGCGAGCTTGCCCCGAACTGGGACCGCTCGCCCTCGTCGATTTGCTGGTCGGCCGACGGAAAGACAATCTACGCGACAGCGGAAAACATCGGCCAGCATTCGCTGTTCGCCCTTGACGTCAAGACGGGCGCGGTCAGGACCGTGGTCAAGGACGGTTCCGTGTCTTCGCCCGCTCCGGCCGCAGGCGGCCGCGTCGTCTTCAGCCTGAACAACCTGAAGTCTCCCGCCGAGCTCTGGTCGGCTAAGGCCGACGGGACGGACATGCGGCCCGTGACGCGCATCAACGCGGCGAAGGTCGCGGCGGCGCGCATGGGCGACACCGAGCAGTTCAGCTTTAAGGGCTGGAACGACGAGAACGTCTACGGTTACGTCGTCAAGCCCGCGGACTTCGACCCGGCCAAGAAATATCCCGTGGCCTTCCTCATCCACGGCGGGCCGCAGGGCTCGTTCGGCAACAACTTCCACTACCGCTGGAACCCGCAGGCCTACGCCGGCGCGGGCTACGGCGCGGTCATGGTCGATTTCCACGGGTCGACCGGCTACGGCCAGGCGTTCACGGATTCGATACGCGGCGACTGGGGCGGCAAGCCGCTCGAGGACCTGCAGAAGGGGCTGGCCGCGGCCTTGGAGCGCTACCCCTGGCTCGACGGCGAGCGGGTCGGCGCGCTGGGGGCGTCTTTCGGCGGCTACATGATCAACTGGATCGCCGGCGCCTGGCCCGACCGCTTCAAGTGCCTCGTCTGCCACGACGGCAACCTCGACGAGCGCATCGCCTACTACGACACCGAGGAGCTCTGGTTCCCGGAGTGGGACCACATGGGCACGCCCTGGGACAATCCCGAGGGCTACGAGAAGCACAACCCCGTGAACCTGGTCAAGAACTGGAAGACGCCCATGCTCGTCGTCCACGGCGCGCTCGACTTCCGGGTCGTGGAGACGCAGGGGATGTCCGCGTTCACCGCTCTGCAGCGCCGGGGCATTCCGAGCAAGTTCCTCTACTTTCCGGATGAGAACCACTGGGTGCTCCAGCCGCACAACTCCATCCTGTGGCACGAAACCGTCATCGGCTGGCTCGACAGGTGGTTGAAGTAGAAATTCTATTTTATTATTATAATTGAGAGAGTTTATTCTCAAGTTCCTGAATAGAAGAGCCACAGGTAAAAACAAACTTCTTTTCATACTGTTGTTGTTGATTAATTGCTTTGGACGATAGAGGTAGATTTGTAACTACAATTATTTTATTTGTGGCAGAACTAAAAAGCATTGAATATTTATCTACTTGTTCGCTAGAATAATGTGTCGCTTTTTGCGGATCAATAAAATCTACAACTAAAATATATTTGTTTTTAATGATAAAGATAAAGGGATCATTATCTGAATTATATATACCTGAATAATTAATTCTTAAGTTTAAGAGCGCATTTCTAACCCTATGTTTAAAAGTAATCTCTTCTAAAGATGATTTATATCCAGAGTTATATAAAATGTTTTTAATATTTTTGATTTCGGAATTAATTATGGACTTTTCTAAATCGATATTATCTTTAATGCCTATTTTGATTATTCTATTTTCCAAGTCATTAATTTTGCTTTTTAATGTTTTTTCTTGTCTTCTATTTTTAGAATAAATAATAGAAATTAAAACAAAGACTGATAATATAAAAAGAAATTGCAATAATTCGCGAGAAGTTGAATCAATAAATATATAAGAAATATGTTTGAAAGAAGACAAAAAAAAGCTTTTAAATTTATCGGGAGAGATTCCTAACCACGTCAGCAATCCAATAATAAAACCAGCTGGAACTATCAAAGAGCTTAATTTGGGCTTTTTCATTAAACTTATGATAAATTATCTATTCTTCAATTTTAATTGTCAATTATGATTGAAATTGCCATTAATTGAAATTTAATAATGAATTTTTTTGAAATATTAGCTATCGCCCTGGCCATGTCCATGGACACGTTCGCCGTGACCGTGGGTTTGAGCCTGTCGCTCAAGGGCTTGACCATCGGGCAGTCCGCGCGCCTGGCCTTGACCTTCGGGTCTTTCCAGTTCGGCATGGCCATGCTGGGCGGCCTGGCCGGAAGCCGGATCGTGCGCCACATCGCCTCCTACGACCATTGGGTGGCGGCCGGCCTGCTCTTTTTCGTCGGCGGCAAGATGATCTGGGAGTTCTTTCTCCTTCGGGACGGCGGCGAGAAAAAGAAAAATGATCCGACCTGGGGAGGAAATCTTCTGCTCCTGGCCTTGGCCACGAGCGTCGATTCCCTGGCCGTGGGTTTGAGCCTGGGGACGATGCGCCTGGCCTTGCTCTTTCCGGCGGCGGTCATCGGACTCGTCACCACCCTTGTCACGGCGGCGGCTTCGCGCATCGGTCCGGCCCTGGGGAGGCTCGTCGGCCGGATGGCCGAGCTCGCAGGCGGCGCGGTCCTCATCCTCATCGGCGTCCGCGTCCTGGTCACGCATCTCTAGCCGATCTTTTTATGCGCGGCGACGCGTCGCAGCGGTCCAAAGCGGCGTCTTGCCGCCGCAAAGAAAAGCGGTTTCATGCGGCCGCACTCCAAAAGAAGAGCGCCGCACGATTCCGGAACAAATTGCCGGTTACCAGATTGTATATCTGTCCTTTTCGATGACGGTCTCGGGGGCGGCGTCTTTGTATTCCAGGGAGAGGGATTCGACGCTGATGCGCGGCTGGACGGCCGGGATGTAGATGCGGTCGAGGTGGATGACCTCGGACGGCGCGCTGAAATTTTTGGGCCCGACCGCTCCGCCGAAATGGTCGCTCCGGCCGAAGGCGACGTGCAGTCCCAGCTTCTCGTCGAGAAGCATCTCGCCGATCGGCCGCAGCCCCATGTCTCCCAGCACGCCGAATCCCAGCTCGGCCATATTGCCGTACGCCGGCTCCCGCATGATGTGGTTCATTTCATCGGCGTCCGCCTCCCCCTCGCCGTCGACGTAGACGGCCTGGTTTTCCTGAATGAGGAACAGGACGATCTCCAGCCCGATCTGGACGGGCAGCACGCCCTCCGTCCGGCTGGGCTCTCCCCTCTCGCCCTCGTAGGGCACGATGTAGGTCTCGCCCGAGGGAAGGTTCCCGGCCGTCCCTTTGTCGGGGAAGCGGCCGCTCGAGACGTGGGACGTCCGGTGCCTCAGGTCGAAGGTCATGCGGAAGTTGAACTCGCCGTCGACGAGGAAAGAGATGCGCGCCGTCTCGGCCCGGTCGAGGCGCTCCTGGAGGAGCCGCACCCGGCGGCTGACCTCGTCGTAGTCGAGCTTGAGCGCCGGGAGCATTTTTTCCGAGAATCCGGGCATGGTCGCCGCCCGGAATCCGTGCTCCTTGGCTGCGATTTTGAGCGGCGCCGTGGTCGAAAACTCCGTAGGCGCCAGGAAGAGCTGGTAGCGCTTGAAGATTTCGGCGAACGGGACCTCGCGGCCCGAGGACGCCAGCCCGTCGGCGCCGTCAGGCGGGGCGCCGTCGATCTCATAGGCCGTCGCCGGCAGGTCGGCGTTGTTCGAGCCCACGTCGGGATAGGCGATGAGCCCGATGCCTTCCAGGGGGATGTCCCCTGCCGCGGCGCCGAGAAGAGACGCCCATTCCCCGGCCAGCGACCTCCGCTTTTTCCAGTCCGGGTTGTCGGTCGCCTTCTTCCGCGGGACATCGACCAGAACGCCCAGCCGCTTGTCGCCCGGCAGGGCGGGGAAGACGGATTTGATGAGCCTTGCCAGGTCGTCTTTTTCGAGCGTTTTCATGATGCCTCCAGTCAGCAAAGCGAGCGTCTTCCATCATAAAGTCAACGGCCGGTATTTTCAAATCCTCGATCCCCCCCAGGATCATCGCCGTGGGGGATTGACATATCTTCGGCCGGGTTTTATCTTGCCGCTCTATGGAAAAGCGGCGTCGAACATGATCGGACGAGCACGAGACGAAAAAGGGACCGGGATCCGGATTCTTCTCCTCGCTCCCGTTCTGGCGGCCTTGACGCTCGCCCCGCTCCCTTCCCGGGCGGGGGAAGAAACAAACCGGGACATGTTGAGGCAGGCGCCCAAGGTTTATGTCGATTGCAGCCTTTCCGGACGGAGGGCCTGGCGGGCCTGCGACCTGGATCATCTCCGCGCCGAGGTCAATTTCGTCAATTACGTGCGGGACCGGAACGAATCGGACATCCACATCCTGATCACCAGCCAGGACTCGGCGGGAGGAATCGAATACACCGTCGCCTTCATGGGCCGGAAGGCCTTCCTGGGCGTGGATGACACCCTTCATTATTATTCCAATCGGGTGGACGCCGAGGATACGGTCCGCCAGGGCCTGGTCCGCATCATCCAGGCCGGCCTGATGAGGTATATCGCCCGCTGCCCGCTCGTCAACCTAATGAACTTCTCCTTGGCCCGGGAGATGAAACCCGCCCCGGTCGACGACAAGTGGGACCATTGGATTTTCTCCCTCTATGCCGGAGGATATATCCGGGGAGAAGAGATGAGCCGGCGGAGCGAGCTTTCGGGCCGCTTCTCGGCCCGGCGGGCGACACCCGATTTGAAGCTGGATTTCGAAATCGACGGTTCTTCGAACGTCAGCCGCTACGTCTACACCGAGGAAGGCGAAACCGTCGTCTATGAGAGCCTGACCCGGAATTTTCAATGCGACAGCCTGGCGGTGTTCAGCCTGGGCGAGCACTGGTCCGCCGGCGGCTCTGCCCGGGTCGAATCGGACACCTATGACAACACCCGGCTGGCCGTTCAAATCGCTCCGGCCGTCGAGTTCAACCTGTTCCCCTATTCGGAATCGACCCGCAAGCAATGCCGTTTTCTTTACAGCCTGCGTTTTTCAAGGGTATCTTATCTCGCCGAGACGATCTACGACAAGCTCGGGGAGAACCTGCTCAGCCAGGCCCTGACCGTCGACCTGGTGGTCAAACAGCCGTGGGGGACGGCCCAGACATCCCTCGAGGCTTCCCATTATTTTCACGACCTGTTCAAGCACAGCCGCCTGAGCCTCTGGGCTTACCTCGACCTGAAAGTGTTCAAAGGATTCAGCCTCGATCTCAGCGGCAGCTACGCCGTCATTCACGATCAGCTTTCTCTGGAGAAGGGCGAGCTCAGCCCCGAGGAAGTGCTGCTCCAGCGCAAGCAGATGGCCACGAATTACCGGTACCGGATTTACGTCGGCTTGAGCTACACGTTCGGCTCGATCTTCTCCAATGTGGTCAATCCCCGTTTCGGAAACGGATATTGAGCGGCTGTTTCCGCGGGGCCTGAAGAGCGCCGGCCGCGGCGCCGTCCTGTCTGCGGCGCGCCCCGAGTGAGGACGACAACGAACCGGCGAGTCCGGATCTAGGAGCCGATCCGCAGACCGGCGTAAACCGAAAATCCGGCCGTGCCGTAGCCGCGAACAAGCTCGTAGGCGCGGTTGAGGATGTTGTCCAGACGCAGCAAGGCTTCGACGCCCGAGCGGAGCCTGAGCGCAGCCGAGGCATTGAGAACGAGAAAAGGATCGAGCCTCACTCGCTGCGCCTCCCAGCCCGAGTAATCCAGGTCGTCGCGCGAGCCCACGTAGACCGCCTCGAGGGCGAGCCGGGCCGATCCGCTCGCGACCCTGAGCCCGGCCGAGAACTTGTCCTGGGGACGGCGAAGGAGGTCCAGGCCGCTTTCGAGGTCCCGGACCTTCGTCCTCGTGTATGAGGCCTCCGCGGACAGCCAGGGCCGGGGCTCCGCCCGGAACTCGATCTCGTAACCCTTCGTTTCGGCGCGGCCGATGTTGGAGTATCCTTGAAGAAAATCGAACTGGATCAGGTCCCGGTAGGAATTGAAGAACACCCCGGCCGCGGCCGTAAGTTTTCCCCGGAGAAGAACCTGCTCCAGTCCGAAGTCCCAGCCCAGCGAGCGTTCCGGTCTCAACAGGACGTTGCCTATAGGGCCCCAGGCCGTGCCGGGAGCGTAGAGCTGGTACAGCGACGGCGCTTTGAATCCCGTGCCCAGGGAGGCGCGGATTTTCGTCCCCGCGCCGGGGACGAGAACGGCCGGCGCCAGACGCCAGGTCAGCGCCGTTCCCGCGGCGCCGTGCCGGTCGACACGCGCGCCGGCCGTGGCGAAGAAAACGCCCGCCAGAGCGATCCGGTCCTGGATGTAGAACCCGCCCGACCCGGCCGTCCTTGGCGGGAAGAGGCTTTCGTACGCCCCCCAAACGCTTTGTGAGACGTAATCGGATTTCCCGGATTCTCTCTCGATTTCCAGACCGGCGGTCAGGGTGTGGGAGGGCGCTAGAAAAAGGTTGTGCTGCCAGTCGAGCTTCACCCGGCCCCCGGTGTACGTCCCCTCCTCGGCATCGAAGGGATGGGCCTCATCCTCGGGATTGCGGTAGGCGCGGTCGTGCCGGACATAGGAGAGGGTCAGCGCCTGCTCCCAGCGGTTTTCGAGATGGCGTGAGCGGAGCGTTCCCCGGAGGAGGAGGGTGTCGTGGTTTTGCCGATAGTTCGTGTCGTCTCCGTAGGCGCCGCCGTAATTGTCCAGGTCCATGAGGTTCGAGCCGAATGAGGCGGCGAGTTCGAGCCCTGCATTTTCTCGCGCGTCCCAGCCCAGCCTTCCGGAAAGCCAAAGGCTTCGGCAGCCGTCCTTTTCCTTGTTTCCGGGATAAGAGGATCCGGCCGCGGAGAATCCGTCGCTCTTCATCCAGGAAGAGCTCAGGTCGTAGCGGTATCTTTTCCCCTTCCCTCCGTATCCCAGCCCGGCCGAGAGCGTACCGAAGCTTCCGGCCAGGCTCGACAGCCTCAAACCTTCCCGTCCGGCACCCCGACGGGTGATGACGTGGATGACTCCGCCCATGGCCTCCGATCCGTAGAGCGTGCTCTGCGGTCCGCGGAGGATCTCGATGCGTTCGACGTCGTCCAGACGGAGATGGGCCAGGTCGAACATCCGGGTGGGCGAGACGGGATCGTTCATTTCCACGCCGTCGACCATGACCAGGACGTGCTCGGGATTCGATCCCCGGATGAAAACCGACGCCGCGGCGCCCGCAGGGCCGTTTTGCTGCAGGCTCAGGCCCAGGACGTCCTGAAGGGCTTCGAGGACCGTGGTCCGGTTCATGGCCTCGATCTTTTCGCGGGTGATGATCGTGATCGAGCTCGCCGTCTCGCGCTCCGGCGTTTCCAGGCGCGCGGCCGTGACCACGACGACATGTGCGGGAGGTTTGAGCTTCAGCTCCTGGGCCGCTTCCTCGGCTCCGGCAACAGGATGAAGAAAGAAGTGAAAGAGAAGGAGAGAAAGAAAAAACAGGCTCGTCGCCGCGGGGCGTAAATTCAGGTGTCGGTTTCGTCGGCTGGAATCGGACACGGCGGTCACCTCCTCAAGATTGCCCCCGCCGCGAATGGCCGGCTCGGATGATCGCCCCGGGCCGAAGAAGCCCGCCCTGTTCCGGGCAAAAAAAATCAACCCTGTCTTCACCCCCGAAGACGGGCCGTCCGGTCTCGAAAAAGGTCTCCTGACTTCCGGATCGTCCTCGGCCCGCGCCTTCCCGCGGCCTCGGGCGGCCGCCGTGGCTTCTTTCAGGCCTTGTCCCCGGTTACAGTAGCGGGGGCTGTGTCCGCTTCGCACGGACTTCCCTACTTTCGAGACCCGCTCTGCATATTCAGCAGAACATCATGATACGAAATCGTCTCCGGAGAGTCAAGCGACCGTCCGGCTCGGAATCCGGTTCCGGAGCCGCAGGGAATTCCCGCGTTCCTCACGCAGGGGGGGAGCTCCGGCCGAGGCGGATCATCAGAGAAGCGGGAAATGGCGGCAGGTTGTCCCGCACTTCAATCATACGGGACAACCCGCCGGAAGGAAGGGGAAAAAAGATGAGATGGGAGGCAATCGGCAACTCCCATATCTATAGAAGAAAGAAGGAGGTGCGCATCCGGTCGAGCGTTCTTTCTCGCCGCTTCCGTCTTCGTCATGGCGGTCTCTCAATAATTAATACGATGTCGGCCGGAAAAGAGTTGCCGCCTCGGATTTGAAAGGGCCCCGCGCCGCGGAAAAACGGGAGATTTCATCGTTCGAAATGAAACTGGGACACAAATGGAATCGCGGCTTTTTTTTGGAGGAAGACTCAAAAAGTGAACATATTATAACATGAAAAAAGACACAATGCAACAAAAAAAATAAAAAAAATGATTCGGGCGCTTTTCAAAGGGAAAAAAAGCGAATTCTGCGCCCGAAAACAGGCGGAAACGGCCTTTTCCGCCTTTTAGGGCCGAAAAATGACTTCTGGAGAAGGTTTTTTTCGACCGATCGGCTCTCACCATGGAAAAAAGGAGCCGAAAAGGGCAAAATAGGGCTGGATATCGAGGAGGGCGAGATGGACATCGAGCTGTTCCGCAGGCATGGCCACGAGTTCGTGGATTGGATCGCCGATTATTTTATGAATGTCGAGAAACTGCCCGTGATGTCGCGCGTCGAGCCGGGGGAGATCAAAAAAAGGCTCCCCGCAGCGCCGCCTGAACGCGGCGAGCCCATGGAGCGCGTCTTCGAGGATTTCAAGGACATCATCCTGCCGGGCATGACGCACTGGCAGCATCCCGGTTGGTTCGCCTATTTTCCGGCGAACAACAGCCCGGCCTCTGTGCTGGCCGAGCTGCTGACGGCCGGACTGGGCGCCCAGTGCATGGTCTGGCAGACGTCTCCCGCCGCGGCCGAGCTGGAGGAAACGGTCATGGACTGGCTGCGGGGCATGATCGGCCTGCCCGGGGGATGGTCGGGAGTCATCCAGGACACGGCCTCGAACGCCACGCTCTGCGCCCTCATCACCGCCCGCGAGGCGTCCACGGAGTTCGAATCCAACCGGCGCGGGGCCCGCGACCCGCTCGTCGTCTACGCCTCGACCGAGTCTCATTCGAGCGTCGCGAAAGCCGTCAAGATCGCCGGGTTCGGCGCCGACAATCTGCGGCTCATCCCCGCGGACGCGGATTTCGCCATGATTCCCGACCGCTTGGAAGAGGCGATTGTCGAGGATGAGCGGCGCGGCCTCCGGCCCTGCGCGGTCGTGGCCACCGTGGGAACGACCTCTTCGGGAGCGGTGGACCCGCTGCGCCCCGTCGGGGAGATCTGCCGCCGCAGGGGCCTGTGGCTCCACGTGGACGCGGCCTACGCGGGGACGGCCGCCGTCCTGCCGGAGATGCGCCGGCTTCTCGACGGCGTGGAGCTCGCCGACTCCCTGGTCTTCAATCCCCACAAATGGATGCTGACCAATTTCGACTGCTCGGCCCATTTCGTCCGCGAGCCCGGGACGCTCATCCGGACTTTCGAGATTCATCCCGAATATCTCAAGACCGGCCGGGACGCCGTGGTGAAGAACTACCGGGACTGGGGCATCCAGCTCGGCCGGCGCTTCCGGGCCCTGAAGCTGTGGTTCGTTCTCCGCGCCTACGGCGTGGAAGGAATCCGGGACATGGTCCGGGAGCACATCCGGCTGGCCAGGCTCTTCCAATCCTGGGTGGGGGCCCGGCCGGATTTCGAGCTCCTGGCGCCCGTTCCCTTGAGCGTGGTCTGTTTCCGGTGGAACGACGGGCGGAAGAACGAGGAGGAGCTCGATCTCTTCAATCGGAAGCTTCTTGACGAAGTGAACGCCTCGGGCCGGGTTTTTCTGAGCCAGACCGCGCTCCGCGGACGTTTCACGCTGCGTCTCGTGGTCGGCCAGAGAACGACCGAGGAGCGCCACGTCCGGCAGGCCTGGGAGCTTCTCACCTCGGCCGCGGAAAGGCTTAAGGCTTGAAGAGCCCCGGCGTCTTCGCGGCCGGCAGTCCTGCCTTGGTGGTTCCGGCGCGGCCCGCTCGGGAACGCCGACTCTGCCCGGCTCCAGCCCCGCTGAAAGAGGTCGTTCAGGTCGAGCTGCGGCCCTTTCGGCGCGGGGAGGCGCTTCGGCGCCCGGCCTTCTTATCCACGTAGGTCAGCCATTTTTCGTATTCGGGAAGCTTGCCGCAAACGGCGTCCCGGAACGTTTCGGCGAGCAGCTGCGTGATTTCGCCCCTTCGGCCCGAGCCGATCGTCCGTGTCTTGCCCGGTTTTTTGGGATTCGACCCGTCCGTGACCTGGACGATGGGCGCCACCTCCACGGCCGTGCCGCTGAAAAAGGCCTCGTCGGCGTTGAACAGGTCCTTGAGGCGGATGGGCGCGACGCGCGTCGGGATCCCCCTGTCGGCGGCGATTTCAAGGAGGCTTGTCCGATTGATGCCTTCCAGGATCGACTCCGTGAGCGCATTCGTCTGAAGGACGCCTTTTTTGACGATGAAAATGTTTTCTCCCGGTCCCTCGGCGACGCGGCCCTCGAGGTTGAGGAATATGGCCTCGTCGCAGCCGTGCTCCCTGGCCACCAGGCCGTTGATCGTCGAGAGGACGTACATGCCGCCCAGCTTGGCCCGCATGTCGAGCTGGCTGTAATGGATGCGGCGCCAGGGGACGATATAGGTCGTGACTCCCTTTTCGGTCTTGTCCCCGAGGTAAGCCCCCCATTCCCAGGCGCCGATGAGGAGCTCCACGGGCGAGAACTTGGGAACAAGCCCGAGATTTCCGTAAGAATAGAAAAAAAGCGGACGGATGTAAGCCGATCGGAGCTTGTTCAGGCGCAGGGTTTTCAAAACGGCCTCGATGATTTGCTCCCGGTCATAGGGAGGAGTCATCTTGATCGTCCGGGCGGAGAGGAGCAAGCGGTCGATGTGTTCAGGAAGACGAAAAACGGCGGGCCCCGCGGCCGTGGGGTACGCCCGGATGCCCTCGAAGACGGAGTTGCCGTAATGAAGGGCATGGCTCATGGAATGGACGAAGGCCCGGGGCCAGTCAACATAGCGTCCCATGAACCAGATTTTCTTGGCTTTGCGGAAATGGACGGGCTGGTACATTAAAGGCTCCTCGGGAGAGATGGGACCGTCCGCCTCGGAGGACACGGCCGGCCTTGATGGGAAAAGAAGGCTGATACTCCTTGAGAAGATACCATAAAATCCGGACTGTTTTTTGTCAAGTCGGATTCAGTCCCGAAGAATGAACTCCCAGGCGCAATGACTGTCCTCGGGATGGGGATCGGGCGGGCAGTACAGGCAGCGCGTCTCGATCCGCGGGTCGATCGTCCGGGCGAATCCGGAGTATTCGACGATCCCGACTTCCTTGCAGGGGAAATCGGGCAGCCCCTGTTTTTTACGAGCGTCCTGAACCCGGCAGGCTTTCATGCGGAACACGCAGCGCCGCTCGTCCGCTTCGCTCACTTCCTGGACGTTGATCAGGGCGTAGAGGCGCCCTCCCAGGGCGCGGACCAGGGCCGGAATGCCGCCTCCGGGCGGGATCGAAAGCCGCTTCATGATCCTCTTGGCCTCGATGACGGTGAAGGACTCCCAGGCTTTCTTGTCCAAGGCGATGGCCTTTTCCATACCGTAGGCGTCCTCGACGGCGCGGAACCACAGTCCGTCGTGGGCCAGCCAGTTGAGGGCCGCGTCTCGCAGCCAGTCTTTCAGCTCGGCCGCGGACAGGCGGTCGGCGGGATGCTCATTCATGGCGAGGCGTTTCCTTTCTTTTTATATTCTGCTTTTCTCCGGCGGCGCTGGCAGGGGATCGCCGGTTCGAAAAATTCCTTTCCGCCGTGGCGCACCCGTCGAATTCCGCCGCGTTCTAAAAGCCGGGTGAGGAGGGCGTCCAAAATCTTCCGAGGAAGGCCCAAGGAGCGTTCGAGGTCCTCGGCGGTTGCGGGACGGCGTCTGATCAGGGTCAAAACACGCTCCCGGTCCGCGGATCCGGAGCGCTTGGGCGCCCGGCCGCGGAAGGCGGTCACAATCTCGCAGCCCGTCCCGAACCGGCGGCAAATTCTTTCGAGGGTGCGGGACGACAAGGGTTTGACTCCTTTCTCGGCCGGGGGACGCACGACGGTGTTGAGCTGGACTTTGTCCGGCCGCAGTCGGGCGACGGCTTTTTTCAAGGCGGAGATATGGGCCGGGGAGTCGTTGACCCCCTTGACGAGCATGATTTCCAGCCAAAAGAGGCCTTTGTATTCCCGGCGGAAATCGGCCAGGCCCTGCAGGACCCGGTCGAGGCGGAGCGAAGGATGGGGGCGGTTGACGGTGCGGAACACGGACTCGGTAGCGGCGTCGAGCGAGGGGATGACCCGGTCGGCGGACATGAGGCCGCGGCGCACGTCTCTGTTCGCCAGCAGCGAGCCGTTGGTCAGGACGGTGACCGGAACGTCCGTGAGGGCCTTGATTTCCCGGATCATCCGTCCCAGGCCGGAATGGAGAGTCGGCTCGCCCGATCCGGAGAAGGTGATGCTGTCGACCGGGCCTTTTTTTTTCAGAACCTCCCGAACCTGGGAGACGACTTCCGCGGCGGGGGCGAACAATCCGCGGCGGGTTCGGGTTTTGCGGCTCGGCCCGAGTTGGCAGTAGACGCAGTCGTAGGAGCAGGTTTTAAACGGCACGATATCCACGCCCAGCGAGAATCCCAGGCGGCGCGAGGGCACGGGCCCGTACACTCTGGAGCGGATTGCGCGGGGCGACCGTCGGGCGGTCACGGCTCAGGCCTTGTCCTTGTACACCGCCAGGAAGCGCTTCAGTGAGCGGTCGTACGTGCGCTCGACCGAGTCCGGAAAGAGGCAGGCGGGAAGCTCGTTTTGGCTCCAGTGGTATTGAAGGCACTCGCAGCAGATCCCTTTCCGGCTGCAGGGCTCGTAGCTGCAATTGCAGAAAGACAGGTTCTTCTCCGCGCGGCATTCCTTCATCGGACCGTCTTCCGGCCTCAGGCTTTGTCCAGGGCCTGCTCCAGGTCGGCCTGAAGGTCTTCGATGCCCTCGCACCCGACGGACAGCCTGATGAGGTCGTCGGTGATGCCGGCGCTCTCCCGCTCTTTCTTGGGAACGCCGGCGTGGGTCATGCTGGCCGGATGCTGGATCAGGCTTTCGATCCCTCCCAGGGAGACGGCCAGGGCGGCGAGCTTCACGGCGTTGATCATTTTCTTCCCCGCCTCGTAGCCCCCCTTGAGGCCGAAGCAGATCATCGACCCGAAGCCGGACATCTGCGCTTTGGCCAGTTCGTGCTGGGGATGAGAGGCAAGGCCGGGGTAATTCACCCAGGCGATCTTGGGATGGGAGGCCAGATACGAGGCCAGTTCCGCGGCGGTCCGCTGGGCCTTTTCCACGCGCAGAGCAAGCGTTTTGACGCCCCGCAGGACGAGCCAGGCCTGATGGGGGTCCATGGTGCCGCCCATCAGCCGCAGGACTTTCTGCAGCTTTTTGAACAGGGCCTCCTCCTTGGCGATGAGGACGCCGCCCACCACGTCAGAATGGCCGTTGATGAACTTGGTCAGGCTGTGGAGGACGATGTCGGCGCCCAATTCCAGGGGCTTTTGGAGCATGGGGCTGGAGAAGGTGTTGTCCACGGCCAGGAGAAGATTGTGCTTCTCGGCCAGTCGGGCGCAGGCGCGGAGGTCGGTCAGGATCAGCGTGGGATTGGCCGGAGTTTCGATATACAGCAGGCGGGTCGAAGGACGGATGAGGCGCTCGATATGGGCGAGATCAGACGTGTCGATGAAATCCGCCTCGACGCCGAACCGCGAGAACTCCGTTTCCATGACCATGCGGGAGGGGCCGTAACAGGCGGCCGTGCCGATCATGTGGGTGTCCTTGTCGAGAAGCGCGGCGTAGAGCGTGGTCACGGCGGCCATGCCCGTCGATGTGGCCAGCGCGCCGCAGCCGCCTTCGAGAAGCGCCAGGTTGTCTTCGAGGGCTTTGGTCGTCGGATTGCCGATCCGGGTGTAGACGTATCCCGGATCCCGTCCGGCGAAACGGTCGGCTCCCTGGTCCGCGTCGCGGAAGGCGAACGTCGACGTCTGGTAGATGGGCACGGACACGCCGCCGAACAGCGGGTCGATTTCCTGACCGGCGTGAATGACGTCGGTATGGAAGCTGCGATAGGTTTTGCCTTTCATTGTGTCTCCTTGTGGTTTTTTCCCGCGCCGCGCGGGGCGGGGGGAATTCATTCTAAGAGGGCGGGCGGGGATAGAACGTCCGCTCGTCTTAGAAAATACTATGACACAAAACCGGGCGGTTTTTCCATCTTTATTTGCGCCGCGACGTTGGGCTATACTGGAGGGCGTGAAAAAGAAGAACGCTCCGATCAAGGCGGACCGGTACGGAGAACGGGAAGCGCGGGCCGGCCTGGACGCCCTTCTCCCGGACATTGCGACTTTTCCCAATCACTTCCGGGATTATGAGATCGTCATCGATATTCCGGAGTTCACCTCGGTCTGTCCCAAGACGGGGCTTCCCGATTTCGGGACGGTGACCGTCCGCTACGGGCCGGCGCGCCGCTGCCTGGAGCTCAAGTCGCTCAAGGAATACATCCTGGCCTACAGAAATCTGGGGATTTTCCAGGAAAACGCCGTGAACCGCATCCTCGAGGACGTGGCCCGGGCCTGCCGGCCGGTCTGGGCGGTTGTGCGCGGCACGTTCAACCCCCGGGGCGGCATCACATCAACGGTCGAGGCGCGCTACCCGAGGAAGAGAGGCGCCGGAGAGAAACCCCGCTGACCTCCGGGGCGCGCCGGGCTTTCCCGTTCGCCTAACCCGGGAGCGGACGCCGATCGGACCGCGGCTCAACAAACAGGGATTTCCGTGAAGAACAACACTAACGGCAAAGGACTGGGACTGACCGACCTCATGATGCTCGTGACGGTCGTCATCTGGGCCCTGAATTTTTCGATCCTCAAGCTCAGCCTGCCCTTCTTCCCGTCGCCCCATGCCTTCAATATCCTGAGGCTTCTCGTCGCTACGGCGATCCTGTTCGCGATCCTTTTCTTCCGCGAAAAGTCCGCGGCCGTATCCCGCTCCGATTTCCTGATGTTGGCCCTTATCGGGGTGATGGGCAATTTTCTTTACCAGGCGCTTTTCATCCAGGGTTTGAAGTGGACAAGCGCCACGAACACGTCCCTCATCCTGGCCACGACGCCCGTCCTTGTCGCTCTGATCAGCCTGCTCTTGAAGCACGAAAGACTCCCGGCGGTCGCCTGGGCGGGCATCGTGATCTCCTTCAGCGGCCTGTATCTCATCATCACCCGCCAGCCCGGAGCGCTCTCCCTGGGAGGCCCAACGCTCAAGGGGGACGCGCTCGTTTTCGTCGGCAACGTGTTTTGGACGCTCTACACGGTTTTTTCCAAGCCGCTTCTGGAGCGGATTTCCCCTCTCAAACTGACGGCCTGGACCATGGCTTCCGGAACCCTGGCCTATCTTCCCCTGGCCGCTCCGGACCTGGGAAGGATGAACTGGAGGCTTCCCCTGGGCGCCTGGGCCGGGCTGGCGTATTCGGCCGTTTTCGCCATCGTCATCGGCTTCGTCGTTTGGTACGCCTCGGTCAGGCGCGTGGGAAACAGCCGGACGGCGATCTACGGCAACATCACCCCCGTTCTGACGGCCGTATCCGCTCATATCATTCTGAACGAGCGGCTGTCCGGGATTCAGGCCGTCGGGGCGGCCGTCATTCTTGTGGGCGTCTATCTGACGCGTTCGGGACACAGGCTCTTTCCTAAGCCGAAAATTCCTTCCAGCAACGGCGCTTAGCCGCCGCCGGCGACCCGACGCGGGGGCCGTTCCGTCATGAGCATGTCAACCGAGTTCTTCTAGAGACTTGGGCAACATATTAGATGATTTAATGCGGGGGCTGGACTTTTCTCCCCCGATTTGTGATATAATGCGGGCCTTACGGGCGGCCCCGAGGCCGCCGTAAGACAGAGAAAGGCATAGGGCAGGGACCGTGACCGGTCATGCTCCTCTCCTTGATCTGGATCTTTTTTTTGGGACCGTCCGGGAGCCTGCCGGACGGGGCCCTCGTCAAAGGAGACGAGCATGAATATTTACGTAGGCAATCTTTCTTTCAGTATGACTGAGGCCGATCTGAAAGAAACCTTTTCCGCGTACGGAACGGTCCAGAACGCCTCCATCATCACCGACAAGATCAGCGGCCAATCGCGGGGCTTCGGCTTTGTGGAAATGCCCAACAAGGACGAGGCGGAGAAAGCCATCGCCGCTTTGAACGGCAAGGACGTCAAGGGACGGGCCCTGAAAGTCAACGAGGCCAAGCCCAGGACGGACAGGCCGCAGGGCGGCTTCGGCCGGAAGTACTGAGCCGGACAACGCCGCGGCCGCGGCGTTATCGCGTGAACGTCAGGGCGCGGTCCGAAGGGAGTTCTCTGCCGTTCATCTTTTTAGGTTGAAGGGAGAGGAACGCCCTCTTCTGCCGGCCTCCGGGGAACGAAAACAGAAGGAGGGATCATGGCCCGAAGCGCCTACAAGAGCGCCAAGCGGAGCAAGGAGCTCAAGCGCCTGAAAAAGCAGGAAGAGAAACGTCTGCGGCGGCAGGGAAAGCTCAATCCTCCGGAGGAAGACGGCGGCTCCGAATCCGGGGAACCTTCCGAGCCGAAGGACGCCGCCTGATCGTCTCGCGCGGCGCCGGTCCCGTCATTTCAGCCCGAGCTCTTTGTGGGCCTGGACCATGAGCCGGATGTTCGTCACACCCGCCTGAAGGCTCCGTCCCAGAAGGCGCAAGCCTTTGGCCGCGCTCCATTTCCGGCGCGACTGAGGTTGAAGAATGAGCGGTGCGCGTTTGGGGAATCGGTTGCGCAGCCGAAGGACGACGTCGAAAGTCAGATCCCGGGTCACGACGATCTTCGCCTCCGCGGCTCGGCGGCACAAGCCAGGGCGGACGAGATAGGACGGAGGTTTAGGGGAGACCGTAAGCCAGTCGACGTCAAGGCCGCGGTCATGCCTGCCGTTCGTCTCCAACTGGATTTTCAGCCCTTCCCGTTTCAGGGCCGCCGCGAGCGGTCCGATGTCCTGGAGCAGCGGCTCGCCGCCCGTCAGGCAGACCCAATCGGCCGGGAATCTCTCCCGGAGACGGCGGAGCCTCCGGACGATCGCCTCAACGGTGAGGCGCTTTCCTCCTTTCCAGGCGCGCTTCGTATCGCAGAACAGGCATCGGAGGTCGCAGCCGGTCAGGCGGACGAAGAGCGTCGGCTGTCCCTGACGGAGGCCTTCGCCCTGGACCGAGGCGAAGATTTCAGAGATCTTCAGAGTAGGAGGCGGAGGCATCTTCGGATTCCCAGACCGTGACGCTTCTGACCGGATAACGCTTTTTCATGTCCTGGAAAAACCGCCGGGCGAGATTTTCGGCCGTGGGGTTGAAGTCGTAGACATCGTTGAGCAGGACATGATCCGGAAGAATCTCGGCCAGCGCCTTCTTGATCTCGGTGAAATCGATTCCCAGGCCGGCGGGATCGAGCTCCCGGACTTCGATTTTCACCTCGACCTGAAAGGTGTGACCGTGAACGCGTTCGCACTTGCCCTTGTATTCTCTCAGAAAATGGGCGGCCTGGAACTTGTCCTTGACGCTCAGCAGCCAACTCATCGTTTGCCCTCCTTCTTCAGCCGCGCCAGGAGGGGGTCGGGCCGCCCCGCCTCCTCCCAAGCCCTTTGCCTCAACAGGCAGGCCGGACAGCGGCCGCAGGGAATTTCGTTTCCCCGGTAGCAGGACACCGAGGTGGAATAGTCGGCTCCCAGCCCGAGGCCCAAACGGATGATGTCGCTCTTTTTCATGCGGATGAAGGGAGCGAGAATCCGCAGGGCCTGTCCGCGCGTTCCGACCTTCGTCCCGAGGCGCACGGCCCGCTCCATGGCCCGCACGAACTCAGGCTTCGTGTCCGGGTAATCGGGCGAGTCGAGGATGTTGAAGCCGCAGACGATGTCCCGGATCTCCCGGGCCTCCGCCCAGGCCGCGGCCAGCGCCAAAAAAATCCCGTTTCGGAAGGGGACATAGGTCGTTGTCGGAAGGGGGCCGTCGGCGGGGAGCGCGTCGAGCTCGGGCACGGGGATCGAAGGATCGGTCAGGGCGGAAGCGCCCACGGCGCTCAAATCCACGGGCAGGACGAAAGGATTCAAGCCGAGCCGCGAGGCGGTGCGGCGGGCCATCTCGATTTCGACGCGGTGCCGTTGACCGTAATCGAAGGTCAGGAGCTCGAGGCGGTCGTAGGATTTCCGGGCCCAGTAAAGGGCGGTCGTCGAATCGAGTCCCCCGGAAAAAAGGACAATGCAGGCGCTCATGAAATCCGTCCCAGCCTCGGGTTGATGATAGTGCACCCGCCGCCTGATTTCAATATGACTGAACCCTCCCCGCCGCTCAGACCGCCTCGACCCTCCCTCCCGGCTTGAGCAGAAGCAGTGCGGCGCATAAAAGGCGGCGCTCCTTTTTGGAGTGCGGCGGCATGAGACCGCTTTGGATTCAGGAACGCGGATTGACAGGCAGGGGAGATGTGCTATCATTCGAACCCGGGAACGGCGAACAGCATGGCCGAACACACATCGGAAATAAAAACGGAAGTCGAGCCGACTGAAAAAGCGATTGCCCGCGGATTCCGTCTTCTCGAAGACGCCCGAACGCGGGGAGGGGTCACGGTTCGCGACGAGCAGCACGAGTTCGCCTGGCTTCTCGACGCCGCGCATCTTGCCCGGCGGCGCGGGCGCCGATTCCGTCTCGTGGATTCGGGGGCGTTCGACGCCTTCAGCCTGGAATGGCTGGCCGCGGCGGGCGCCGACCTCTACACGTCGGACGACGTCCGCCCCGACGTTTTTGACCTCGTCCGGCTGAGGAGCGCGGGACGGTCTTCTGGCGCCTTCGTCGCGTTTTTCCACTACGGTCCCTTGAAGACCGGAGAGGACGGCGGGGGACGGGGACCGGAATTCCTGCGGGAGCTTCTTCTCGGCGGCGTCGATGTTCATCTTTCCAACCGAAGGAAAGCGCGGGGGATCGAAGTCCTGAGCGGCTTGGCTCTTTCGCGGCGTGCGGGAGTGTCCGAGCTCGTGTATTATCATCACGGGCCCCTCGGGCCGGAAGTCGAGGCCTTGTCCGATGCCGGCGCGTGGGTCCATATCGAGGATGCGGCGCTCGATCTCAAGGAGGATTCAGCGCGGATTATCGACCTCGGCCGCGCCTTCCGGGTCGCCCGGGGCGGGCTTGTTCTTCGTTTGGAAAAAGAAACAGACGAGCGGATCGTGGAAGATTTTCAAAAGGCGGGCGTCCACGTCCTGGAAATGATTCCGGACCGTTTTCCGGAAACCGGAAAAAGCCTTCCGCCGCGGGCGTACTATCTGGACACGACGTTCATGCCCTGAATCCCAGGGCCGGTCCTGGGATTGAGCGCGCGCGGCGAAAATCCCATTCGGAACACCGTAAGCATCGGTCGAGAGTCCGGCGAAATATTTTTAATGACGACAATTTTCGGAAATACGTCTCGGGAAGGTTAGCCGGGCCGGACCGGTCCTGTCAGGTCCGATCTCAGGTCGGAGAGCAGCTTGTTCGCCCCAATGGCTTGGGGTAGCAAAAAGCTTAACTCAAAAAAAAGTATAAAAATTAATAAAAAAGTATTGACATTTGATTAAATAGGTTTAAAATTTTATTTAAGATAGAAATGAAATATTCAAATGAAATCGGCCAGAGCCGCTGAGCATCGCAAGGGGACATACAAGAATCGTGCCATGAGAGTCGCATTGGTGTTCAGTTCTAAAAACGGCACGGCCGAGTGGGCGCGCCGAAAAAAAATGGAGGAGGTTTTGGAGGAAGACGGCGAGCCTCCATTGGATATGTTTGCCGAGTGTGATTCCGACGAAACCATCCGCGCCGTCATTCAGTCTCTCGAAGAGAGACACGAGGTCATCCCCGTCGAGGCCGACAGCGAGGCCTACGCCCGTCTGCGCGAAGCGAAGCCCGATCTCGTCTTCAACATCGCCGAGCGTCTCTACGGCGTGAACCGCGAATCTCACATCCCCGTCCTGTGCGAAATGCTCGATCTCCCCTACACCGGCTCCGATCCCCTGACGCTGGGCCTCTGTCTCGACAAATCCCGGGCCAAGGAAATCCTCTCCTACTACGGCATCCCCAACCCGGCGTTTTGGACGGTCGAACCGGGGGAACCGGTCCCGTCCGCGGCGGCACTCCCGGCCATCGTCAAGCCTCTCTTCGAGGGATCGAGCAAGGGCATCACCGACAACTGCGTGGTCCGGACGCGCTCTGAGCTCGAGGAGCGGACGGCGGAGGTCTCGGCCCGGTACAATCAGCCGGTGATCGTCGAGAAGTTTCTCCACGGCCGGGAATTTACGGTCGGGCTGCTGGGCAACGCGCCGTCCTACGAAATTCTTCCCGTCGTCGAGATCGACCACGGACTCCTCCCGGCGGGAGCCAACCCCATCTACTCTTATGAGGCCAAGTGGGTCTGGGACACTCCCGAGAACCCCCTGCCCCTATTTCGTTGTCCGGCCGACATTCCGGATTCTCTGGAGAAGAGAATCCGCGGCGTCGTCGAGCGAGCCTGCCGTCTTCTCCGCGTCCGGGACTGGTGTCGGGTCGACATCCGCCTCGACGAGCGGGAGGAGCCGAACATTCTGGAGATCAATCCCCTGCCCGGCATCCTCCCCAATCCCGAGGAAAATTCCTGCCTGCCCAAGGCCGCGCGGACGGCCGGGTATTCCTACTCCGGCCTGCTCCACCGGGTGGTGGAGGAGGCGGCCCGGCGCTGGGGGCTGCAGTCATGAACAACGGCAAACCTCTGGTCGGCGTGGTCTACGAGGTCTATATCCCCAACCCGAAGGCCGCCGACAAGGAACTGTCCGAGGAGACGGTCGAGGAAATGGCGCGCGAGGTCTACGAGGCCGTTCTGGCGCTCGGCTATCCGGCCGTCTTGATCCCGGTCAAGGACAGCTTCCTCGGCTTTCTGCGGCGCATTCAGGAAGTCAAGCCCGATGTCGTCGTCAACCTCTGCGAGAGCTTCGACGGCACGACGCGGCTTGAGAGCAACGTCGCCGGCGTTTACGAGCTTCTGCGCGTGTCTTTCACCGGCAATGTCATGCGGTCCCTCAGCCTCTGCCAGGACAAATTCAGGGCCAAGGCCGTGCTGTCCGCGCACGGATTGCCCACGCCTCCGGCCTGCCTGGTCCATTCCGTCGACGAAGTCCCGCCTCTCAAGTTTCCCGTGATCTGCAAGCCCAACGGCGAGGACGCCAGCATGGGCATCACGCCGCGGTCGGTCGCCCGGGACGAGGCGGGGCTGCGGACGGCTCTCGCAAGCATCCGGGACCGTTTCGGTTTGCCGGTTCTGGCCGAGGAGTTCATCGACGGCCGGGAGTTCAACGTGGCCGTCATGGCCGAGGGCGCCGAGGCCCGGGCCCTGCCCGTGTCCGAGATTGATTTCTCGGCCCTGCCCAAGGACCAGCCGCGCATCATCAGCTACGAGGCCAAGTGGTTCGAGACGAGCGAGCTGTACATCAAAACCCCGCCCGTCTGCCCGGCGGACATCGAAGACGACATCCGCCTCCGCCTCCAGAATCACGCCCTTGAGGCTTTCCGCGTCCTGGGATGCCGGGATTACGCTCGGGTGGACTTCCGCATGGACAAGAAGGGCCGGCTGTTTATCCTCGAGGTCAATCCCAACCCGGACGTCAGCCTCAACGCCGGCTATGCGCGGGCGCTCAAAGCGGCCGGGATCGAATACGGCGACTTCTGGAAACTGATGATCCGGAACGCCCAAAACAGGAACGGAAAATCATGATCCGACCCATGGTCAGGGACGACAAAGAAGGCGTGATGAACATTGTGAGGCGCACGGCCCTGTTCACGCCCCAGGAAGCGGCGGTGGCCGAAGAAGTCATCGACGCCTTTCTCGATCGGCCGGAGGCCGGAGACTACGAAGCGGTCGTGTTCCAGAACGGGGAGCGGGGGCCGGCCGGCTACGCCGTCTTCGGCCCGACGCCCCTGACCGAAGGAACGTACGATCTGTACTGGATCGCTGTGGCGCCCGAGCGGAGAAGCTCGGGGATCGGCCGGCGGCTCATGGCTTTCGTCGAGGAGCGCCTGCGCGGTAAAGGCGCCCGGATGCTTCTCGTTGAGACCTCTTCCCAGCCCAGGTACAAGCCCACGCGCGGTTTTTACCTGGCTTTGGGCTACAAGGAAGCGGCGCGCATCGCCGGCTTCTACAAACCCGGCGACGACCGGGTGACTTACGCCAAATATTTCGGCTGAAGGGCATGGGATGTAATCATGGAAGAATGGCAGAAACAATTGAGGGACAGTCTGCGGACTCCGGAGGAGATCGCGGACCGATTTCATCTCAACCAGGATGAAGTCAGAAAGATCTGCCGCGTTTTTCAGGCGCGGATCACGCCTCATTACGCGGGACTGATCAAGAGCAAGAAGGACCCTCTCTATCGGCAGGTTGTTCCGGACGCCGCCGAGCTCAAAGAGAACAGCGGGGCCAACGACCCCCTGAGCGAGGACCTGGACTCGCCCGTGCCGGGAATCGTCCATCGGTACCCGGACCGGCTGCTGTTTCTGGTCTCGCCCGCCTGCGCTTCCTACTGCCGCTTCTGCACGCGCAAGCGGAAGGTCGGGCAGCCCGATAAGATCAGCGCCCGGCACATCGAAGGCGGTTTGCAGTACATCCGCGAGCACCCCGAGGTGCGGGACGTCATCGTTTCGGGCGGCGATCCGCTGATGATGGTCGACGACAAGCTCGAGGCCGTTCTCAGCGCGCTGCGGGCCATCCCCCACGTAGAAATCATCCGCATCGGGACGCGCATGCCCTGTTTCCTCCCGCAGCGGGTGACGCCGAAGCTGGCGGCCATGCTCAAGAAGTACCATCCGCTTTATGTCAACGTCCATTTCAATCACCCTGATGAAATCGACGCCGAGGCGGCCAAGGCTTTGGGGCTGCTGGCCGACGCGGGCATTCCCCTCGGCAACCAGACCGTGCTCCTCAAGGGCGTGAACGACAGCCCCGAGGTCATGAAACGGCTGATGCGGCGGCTGCTCACCGTCCGCGTGCGCCCGTATTACATCTACCAAGCCGACTATGTCCGCGGCACGGACCATTTCAGAACGACGGTCGAAAAAGGTCTGGAAGTCATGGAAGGCCTGCGTGGCTGGACGTCCGGCCTGGCCGTTCCGGCCTTCGTCATAGACGCCCCGGGCGGCGGCGGCAAGATCCCGCTCCTGCCGAACTACATCCAGGCGATCAACGAGAAGGAAGTCGTCATGCGCAACTATGCGGGTGAGGTCTTCGTCTACCCGCAGACCAAGGCGCGCAAGCGTCCGGCCGTCCATCCCTGCCTGCCCGTGACGTCACCCATGTGACCGGACGCCGGCGCGGCGCGTCGCACAATCGGTTTCTTTGCCGATAAGGACTGAGCGGCCGCCCGGCCGGATGCATGTCTCCGGCCGGAGGGTTTGGGCTTCTCTTGCAAACGGGGACAGATAAAGGAGGGTTTTGGGTCCGTCGACGGCGGAGTCCGCCGTTCTCGTCCTTTGCCGGACGTTTTTTCTTGACTTATTGTCCCGGCCGCCAATACAATGACCGGCAATTGGTTGGAGAACCGCTTTTCGGCGGGAAGGTGTCGTCGTGCAGGCTGCAAAGAAGAGATCGTTTCGATAACCAGAACCCATTGCAGGAGGGCAAATGAAAGAATCGGCTTTTTTCCGGCAAGGAGCTTTGGGCTTCGCTCTTCTGGCCGCGGTGGGCGTCGGGAGCCTTCAGGCTTCCCCCGCCCCCGACTGGAGCCTCTATCTCGGGCCCGCCGTTTCCACGAGCGGGATCAATGGTTCGGACTTCGACGGCTGGACGTATGTGACCAACGAGGCCGTTTTCATTTCCGTCCCCAGCATCGACAGCAGCGTCGGCTTCGGTCTGGCCGTGGGCGGGCGGTGGGGATGGTACGGTTTTGAGTTCAGCTTCCTCCGCTCGCAGCACTCCGGAAGTTTCTACAATCCCCAGGAAAGCGTCCAGGGCCCCGTCTCGGCCGAGTTCGGGCGAAACAAGATCGGTATCGACGGCCTGGTTTTTCTCCCGCTTTTCAAAGGCATCGAGGTCTACGGCATTGTGGGATTGGGGACGGACGTCCTGCAGGTGAAAAACAATTTCTTCCAAGGGGAGGCCTACCTCGTCGGGAACTATGACCTGAGATATCGCTATTACCAGCAGGGCAGGGCGTATCTCAACGGAGTCGGCTGGAATTTCGGCCTCGGCTTGAACATTCCGATCTCCCGCTCCCTCTTCGCGACGATGCGGGTCGTCTACCATATCGTCGAAATCGATAAGGCCGGCGCCGATTTCACGCTGCGGGGATTTGGGGAACAGGTCGATCAGACCTACGAATTCGATGCGCTCAAGGGAAGCGAATTCTCGATCGTGGTCGGAGTGAATTACGCCTTCAGCTTTTTCTAGGATTATCCGAGGGCCGGACGCCGAGGGGAGAGTCGCGGGCTTCGCAGCTTCCGCCCGCCGTCGCCTCCGTTTCGGACGATGATTCTTGATTTTCCCTGCTCCGCCATTTATGCTTGTTTCCGGCTGCCGGATCATGGATCGGCTTGAAGCCGAAGCAAAAAGGGCTGGCGCCGACGGAGGAGGAATCATGTGCAATGTTCCGTGCCGAGTTTTTATCGCCGCCGCGTTGCTGGCCGGCGTCCTGGGATCCCAGACCGACCCGCGCCTCGAGCAGGGACCGAAGCCGGAGGCCGTCGGTGACAAGGCCATGGCGGCCACGCAGCTCCCCATCGTGACCGAAGCGGCCCTCAAGGTGCTCAAGGACGGCGGGAACGCGGTGGACGCCATGGTGACCGCCGTGTTCCTGCAGCACGTCAACGATTTCCACCAGGTGTCCCACTTCGGATCCATGTCGGCCGTCGGCTACGACGCCCGGAGCGGCGAGTTCTACGCCCTCAACGCCGTTTCGGAGCGTCCGAGGGCGGACCGGGGCGGGCACGGCGACGCGGGCAAGGTCGCGATCGGCGGCGTCGTGCGCGGCCTTGAAGCCCTGGCCGAACGTTTCGGAACGCGGCCCTGGCCGAGTTACCTCGAGCCCGCCATCCGGTCGGCGGAAGAAGGCGTCGTCGTGACGTCCTTCATGTACGGCGTCAATTACGGGCTCCTGGAGGCGGGCGACATTCTGGAGAACAAGGAAGCGCGGGAGGCTTACATGCCCGACGGCCACCTCGTTCCCGTCGGAAGGCGCTGGAAGAGACCGCGACTGGCGGAAACGCTCCGCCGCGTGGCCGCGGAAGGGGCGGACTATCTCTACACCGGGGCCTGGGGGCAGAAGTTCGTGAAGGCGGCCAACGGGAAAGGATTTCGTGTCACGATCGAGGACATGGCCGCCTATGAGCCGAAGTGGGACGAGCCGGTCCGCTTCCTCTACCGCGGCCATGAAATCTTCGGCTCCCCGCCTCCCGACACCGGGGGTTTGACCGTCGGCGCGAACTTGAACGTCCTCGAGCACTTCGACTTGAAAGCCATGGGGCATTACAGCCGCAGCCCCGAGACGCTCGAGGTCATGGCCCGCGCTTTCGGTTTCGTCGCCAACAACACCCGGGGGGCGATCCGGGACCCGCTCGCCTTCCTCATTCCCTCCGCTCTTTGGCTCTCCAAAGATTTCGGGAAGATGGGCGCCGCATTCGTCAGGAACACGATGCTCCGGCCCGGCGTCAGCCTGAAGCCGGCCGCGCCGCCGGCCGCCCCGACAGCGGCCCCTGCCGGCCCTCTCTTCTCCTCAGACGAGGGCGGAGACGATCCGTCCCTCGGGAGCAACCACAATGTCATCGTCGACGAAGAAGGCAACTGGATCTCGATGCTCCACACCGGGCACGGCGGCGCCCCCGGCATCTTCATCGACGGCGTCCGGGCCACGGGAAGCGCCGCCCGCGCCCTGACCGCCGGACCCGGACGACGCCTCGTCCTGCCCATTACCGCCGTCCTGATCGCCAGGGACGGCCGGCCCTGGCTGGCCATGGGCACGCCGGGCTTGCCTCCCCAGCCCGTCACCGAGGTGCTGGTGAACATCCTCGACTTCGGCATGCCGCCCAGGGACGCGGCCGACGCGCCGCGCTTCTGGGCCGCGTCGGGCGAGGAGCCGACGATACGCATCGAATCCCGCATCTCCAAGGAGGTGCGGGAGGGGATGGCCGCCCGGGGATTAAAAATCCAGGATCTCGGGGACTACAACTGGCACACCGGCTCCATGCAGATCGTGTGGCGCGACCCGGAGACGGGCAAGCTTCACGGCGCGACCGATCCGAGGCGTCTGGGGCTCGTCCTGGGCTACTGACCGTCCGGCGGGAGAGCGGCATGACGAATCTCGGGACATAACGGTATTCCGTCTGCGCCAGTTCTA
>JAFGAV010000033.1 GCA_016933515.1 Candidatus Aminicenantota bacterium | reverse complement strand
TCAGCAAGGAAGCGACGGGTTTCGAAGGGCTTCCGGCATATCCTTGCCGGCCGGCTGAGCACAGCTCCCCGAAGGGGAGCGTATCGCAAAGCCGACTGAGAAACCCGGAGCTTCCGCAGCGATTCGAATCCCGCCCGGCGCCGAGACCATCCCCTTGGCCCTATTCCCACATGAAGCGGCCGACGTGCCGACGCGCTCCGCCGGTTGCAAATCGCAATGCGGCCGAGTACAATGGGCCGAAAGGTCAACAGCATGACGACACAGATTCTCATCATCTTCGCGGTCATGGTTGTTTCTTACGCGGTGGTCAAGATCCTGAAGCGTCCCGTGGAGACCAGCATGCTCGCCGCGGCCGTCCTCGGCGGCCTGACCGGCGTCCTCTTTCAGACGCCCCGCCTGGCCGAGCTTCCGCGGCATCTCGTCGAAGGCGCCTTCACCTACCTGGACGTCATCCTCGTCTTTTCCACGGCGACCATTTTCATGGCCGTCATCAGCGAGTCTGGCGGAGTCGATTACGTCGTCCGAGGAACGATGCGCGCCCTCGGCCGCCGGCGTGCGCCGGCTTTGCTCGTGCTCATGATCATCGTTCTCATTCCGGGGGCCCTGACCGGCGCGGGCAGCGTGTCGCTTCTTGTCGTCGGCGCGCCGGTGGCCTTGGCCCTGTCGTACCTGGGCATCGCCCCCCGCCGCGCGGCGGCCCTTCTTTTCATCGTCGCCGGGTTGAGCGCGGCCGCGCCGCCGGTCAACATCTGGGCCATGGTCCTCTGCGCCGGGACGGCCATCCCTTACGTGGGGTTCGACCTGCCGCTCGGCATCCCCGTTCTGCTTCTTGGATCGTTCACCGTCCTCGTCCTGGGATTGAAGCGGGAAAAGAGCATGGGCCAAGTCGCCCTGCCGGAAGCCCCGAAGGGCATGAGCTGGTGGCGTATCGCCATTCCCTTCCTCGTCTTCTTCGGCCTGATCATGGCCTACAAGATCTGGCCGTTCCAAACCCCCATCCTGGGGCTGCCCCTCATGTTCGTCATCGCCGGACTGACGGCCTGGGCCTTGAGCCCGAAAAAGATCAAAATCCTGGATTTGTCGTCCGAGACAATGAAGCGCTTGCTGCCGCTTCTGGCCTCCATGGTCATCGTCGGCATGCTCCAGCAGGTCATGACCGTCACGGGCGTGCGGGGACTGATCTCCTATGCCGTGCTCATGACGCCGCTCGTGCTGCTCTTCATCAGCTTCGCCGTCGTCATCCCCTTCTCCGAAGGCGTCCTGGCCTACGGCGCGGCGGCCATCATCGGCATCCCGCTCATCTGGTTCCTGGATTCGATCGGACTGCACGCCACGGTGGCCATCGCCGGGCTGAGCATGCTCTGGCCCCTGGGCGACGGCCTGCCGCCGGTGGCCATCATCGGCCGCCTGAGCGTCCTGGTCACGCAATACAAGGGATCCTATTGGAGCTTCCTGAGGGCGACCTGGCTGCCCTGGATCGTCATCACGATCACCGGCATCCTGATGGTCGTCTTCAGCGCCAAGCTCGCGTTTCTCGTGCGCTGGAGCATGTGAGAGAGGGAAACAGAGATGATCGTCATCAACACCGTGGTCATGGTCTTCTATTACCTCATAAGCGCCTTCCTGGGATTTCTCCTCTTGAGAAACTTCCTCAAGGAAAAAAAGAATGTCGATGAGATGCTCATGAACCTCATCGTCCTCCTCCCGCTGTTTCTGCGCCTGCTGAGGATCAAATGACGACCGGAAGGAAGGATGCCATGAGGAAGACTCTCATTTGGAAAACTCTCTTTTCGGCCTTCGTCGTGCTGCTGGCCGTCGCCGCCGCCGCACCCATCATCGGGCACAAGCGTCACCGAATGGAGGTCGTCGCCGGGCCGGGAGTCTCCCGCGTCGCGAGGCTGAGCGATTTCGGCCCGGGCCTCAAGGGCACGCGGGCCGACACGAACGTCTACATTCTCGAAGGACGGGAGCCGGGCGGGAAAGCGCTGATGATCGCCAACACGCACCCCAGCGAGCCCTGCGCCATCCTGGCGGCCTTGATTTTCATCGAGAACGCCGTCGTCGAAAAAGGGACGCTGTACGTCATTCCCAATTTCAACCGCAGCGCCAGCTTGGACACCAAGCCCGGCGACGCCTATCCCCTCTTCTATCACATCGAAACGCCCTGGGGGCGAAAAAAATTCCGCTTCGGGAGCCGGGACGCCTCGCCCCTCGACCAGTGGCCGGATCCGGATGTCTTCATCCACTATCCCGACCGCCAGCTCCTGTCGTATATCGACGCCCGCAACACCAACCGCACTTGGCCCGGCCGGCCGAACGGCCTGCTCATGGAGCGGGTGACGTTCGCCGCCATGGAGCTTTTGCGCGGGGAAAACGTGGACGTGGCCATCGACCTTCACGGCGCGGAAACGATGTTCCCCGTGACCAACTGCATCGTCGCCCCCGACTCCGCCTCCCGCCTGGCGACGCGCGTCTCCCTTTATGTCAAAGCCCGCGAAAAGTTCGACAGTCACGTCGAGCCCTCGCCCTACGGCTTCCGCGGCCTGTCCCACAGAGAGATCGGAGATTATTCCGACACGCTGCCGTTCCTCCTCGAGGCGCCCATCCCCTTCCTCGACCAGCCGACGGGCCCCAAGACGGAAAAACTTCTTCTTGACGGAAAGGACCCTTTTCTTCTTAAGCTGGCCGCCCAGGACAAACTGTTCGTCCCCTACGACGAAACCGGCTGGCCCATGGACAAGCGCGTGGGGCAGCACGTCTCGGTGATGCTCGAAATCTTTTCGCAATACTCCCGGCAGAATCCCGGCCGCGCCCTCGCGCTGAGCGGGGTGCCCCGTTATGCCGACATCGTCAGGAACGGAACGGGCCGCTATTTTCACGACCCGAAAACAGCGGACACGACCCGCATTTATTTCGAATAAGATTGCCGTTTGTTTCCATCGGGCGCAAAGCATTCCGTCCGGACGGTCTCCGGCTCTAGGCTAAAAATGTGATCGGCGGTTCGACCGAGCCGCCGGGGAGAGATAAGAAAGGAGAAGATCATCGTGAACAAAAAAAGAACAGGTTTCGCTCTTGCGCTCGGGCTGGCCGCCGTCCTGACGGCCGGCATTTTCCTTCTGCGCTCCCAGGATTCTTCACCGGATTCCGTTCCCGAGGAAGCCGTTTCGGAATGTCCGGAGGCCTGCACGGTGATCATGGTCGGCCGGGAGGCCTCGACCGACGGCTCGATCTTCACCACCCACACCGCCGACTGCGGAACGTGCGACTGGACGTTCCGGGTCGTCCCGCCCGCCGACCACGAACCCGGCGCGACCCGGAAGATTTACCACATCAACCAGTTCAAGACCTGGCCGCCCTCCGAAGGCCTCAAATGGGACGTCTATGTCAACGACTTCACCGGCCTGGAAATCCCCCAGGTCGAGCACACCTTCGGCTACATCCACGCCATGTTCGGCTACATGAACGATCAGCAGCTCGCCATCGGCGAGTCGACTCTGGGCAACGTCCGCAAGCTCAACAACCCCACCCCCACGGCCAAGTTCGACATCACTATGCTGACCCTGCTGGCCATGGAGCGCTGCCGTACGGCCCGGGAAGCGATAACGCTCATGGGCTCCCTGGCCGAGGAGCACGGCTACGGCCACACCGACAGGGGCGAGATGCTGGCCGTTGCCGACGCCGAAGAGGTCTGGGTTTTCGAGATCATGCCCGTCGGGCCGCTGTGGACGCCCGAGAGCGGCAAACCCGGCGCGGTCTGGGCCGCCCAGCGCGTGCCCGACGACGAAGTGGCCGTTTGCCCCAACGAGAGCCGCATCGGCGAGATCGACCTCTCCCGGCCAGACTTCTTCATGGCTTCTTCGAACTTTATGGACTGCGCCGTCGAGAACAAGCTCTACGACCCGGCCTCCGGCAAGCCCTTCTCCTGGAAGCGCGCCTATTCGCCCTCGGAAGGCTCGGTCGCCAAGAGCGGACGCCGGGCGCGGATGTGGCGCTTCCACAGCCTCGTGGCCCCCTCGAAGACCTTCGCTCCGGATCTCCCCAACATGGATTATCCCTTTTCGGTCAAGCCGGACAAGAAACTCTCTGTTTCGGACGTCATGGCCCTCACCCGGGATAAGTGCCAGGGCACGCCCTACGACCCGGCGCGCGGCATCCGAGGCGGCCCCTTCGCCAACCCGAATCTCTACCGCGACACCCGGCTCATCAGCGTGGCCAACGCGGAGTACACGACCGTCACCCAAACCCGGGGCTGGCTTCCCGCACCCGTGGGCGGAATCGTTTGGATCGCCCTGGGTGCTCAGGACACCTCCTGCTACATTCCCTTCTACGCCGGCGTCACCGACATCCCTCAATCGTTCAAGATCGGCGACCACTGGGAGTTCGACCGCAACTCGGCCCGTTGGGCCTTCGATTATACAGACTTCCACGCTCAGCCCGTCTACTCCTACGCCGTCCAGGACATCCGGGAAGCCCAGGAAAAACACGAACAATCGGTCGTGGCCCGCATCCCCGAAATCGACAGAGAGATCCTGACCCGCTTTGAACGTTCCCCTCTTGAGGCCGCCGGTTATATGACCGGCTTCTGCCTGAGCAACGCCGAGAACGTGGTCAACGCCTGGTGGACATTGGGCGACGATCTGCTGGTCAAATACAACCACCACGGCTATTACGACGCCGCCCGCCGCGGCCGCGACCGCACCAAACCCCGCCCCGTCGAACTCTGGCGCAAGGCCGTGGAGATGATCGACATCTTCACCGAGAAGCCGCCGGCAAGGTGAAATATGATAGAATCATATCGATAAGGAGCCTGATCATGAAAAAATACCTTTATGGCCTGTCCTTTCTGGCTCTTGCGGCTTGGACGGCAACGACCGTTCTCCCCGTTTCGGCGGCCGCCCCTCCCAAAGCCAAGCTCCCCATCCTGACGACCTCGGCGGGCCAGAGCCAGGACGCGACCACGGTCAACATCGTTCTTGAGGAAGCCGGGCTGACCTACGACTACTGCGACGTTCCCACGCCTGAGATCGTCGCCGCCGGCGTCGGACTCGGAGGCCGGGAATCGAGCGAGGGTTTTCACGCCGAGGTGTATACCGACACGAACGTATTTCCCCGGGGCACGCCCTACAAAACCATGATCTTCGCCATCGGCGCCAGCATGAAGGGCATGGGCGCCTCGGGACTGACCGTGGATTCCGAGGAATCGCGGCTGAAAAAGCTCATTGACTACTGCAAAAAAAACAAGATCGCCGTCATCGCCGTTCACGTCGGAGGCAAATCCACTCGGGGCGCCAAGGGCAGCGACCATGAACGGATGATCGATGCCGTGGCCCCTTCGGCCGATTATCTCATTGTCACCAAAGAGAGCAACGCCGACGGCCGCTTCTCCGCCATCGCCAAAGCCAAGAACATCCCCCTGACGGAAATTGAGGCCGCGCTGGACATGGTGGAGCTCGTGAAAAATCTATTCCAATCCTGACCGGGAGCGTCCCAAGTTCCGGCTGAGAGGCGGGTCTTTCGCCGGCGTCACTCCGCCCGGTCCCCGGTCATGCCCGCCGTTTCGAGCGCCGTTCTCTCCTTTTCCCGAAAAAGAATTGTGTCCCTGAACGTTCCGTGCTATAAAATTCTCTCATGTCCGAATCGGAAACATCCGGTTTCCAAGGCCTGAAGTCAATCCGCCCTCGGAGGCATCCCATGGACAAACCCAGACCCTTCCCGGCCGCCTGTCTTTTTCTTCTCCTGATCGCCTTTCTGGCTCCGGCGCTTGAGTCATCCGCCGCCGTCACCACGCCCAAACAGGAATTCGGATTCGACATCGGCGAGGATTATCGCCTGGCAAATTACGCCCAGCTCGCCTCCTACTGGAAAAAACTCGAGGCCGAATCCGACCGCGTCAGGCTGTTCGACATCGGTAAAAGCGCCGAGGGACAGACGATTCTCATGGCCGTCGTCACCTCGCCCCGCAACCACGCCCGTCTCGAGCGCTACAAGGAAATCTCCCGGAGGCTGGCCCTTGCCGAGAACCTGACCGACGCGGCCGCCCGTCGTTTGGCCGCCGAGGGACGGGCCGTGGTTTGGATCGACGGCGGCCTGCACGCCTCGGAAACACTGGGCTCGCAGCAGCTCATCGAGCTCGTCTACCGCTTGGCCGCGGGAAACGACGCCGAAACGCTCCGCATCCTGGACGATGTCATCCTTCTCGCCAACTGTCCCAACCCGGACGGCTTGGATCTCGTGGCCGAGTGGTACATGAGAGAGCCTGATCTCCAACAGCGGTCTCTCAGCGGGCTTCCCCGTCTTTACCAGAAATACGTGGGCCACGACAACAACCGGGATTTTTACATGGTCACCCAGCCCGAAACAGAGGCTGTGGCCCGAATCCTCTACCGGGAATGGTTCCCTCAGATCGTCTTCAACCAGCACCAGAGCGGGCCGGCAGGCACGGTGCTCTTCGCCCCTCCTTTCCGCGATCCGATCCATTACGACTTCGATCCTCTCATCGCGCCGGGCATCGAACTCGTCTCCTCGGCCATGCACAACCGGTTCATCACCGAGAACAAGCCCGGAGCGACCATGCGTTCCGGCGCCAATTATTCGACCTGGTACAGTGGCGGGCTCCGCACAACCGCCTACTACCACAACATGATCGGCATCCTGACCGAGACGATCGGCAATCCCACGCCCATGGACATTCCCTTCCTCCCCCGCAGACTTCTCGCCTCGGCCGATCTTCCCTATCCCGTCACTCCCCGGACGTGGCGCTTCCGCCAGTCGGTCGACTACATGATCACCGCCGACCTGGCCATTCTGGATGCGGCCTCCAAGCACCGGGAAGATTTTCTTTACCGCATCTACCGCATGGGCCGCAATTCCATAGAGCGCGGCAGCCGCGACCACTGGACCGTCCATCCCCGGGACGTCGAACAGGCCGAGAAAGCCCTGGCTGCCGACAAGATCCCCCTCGCGGGGATGGGCCGCTTCCGCGGCTTCCCTCTCAAGCACTACGAGTCCTTTTCCGATCCGGCCAAGCGCGACCCGCGCGGGTTCATCATCCCTTCGGATCAAGCGGATTTCCCGACAGCCCAAAAATTCGTGAACACGCTGATCAAGAACGGCGTCGCCGTCCTGAGGGCGACAAAGGATTTTTCGGTCGGAGGAAAGGAATACCCGACCGGCTCCCTAATCGTCAAATGCAGCCAGGCCTTCCGCCCTCATGTCCTTTCCCAGTTCGAGCCGCAGAATTATCCCCACGATTTCCAATATCCCGGCGGGCCTCCCATCGCCCCCTATGACAGCGCCGGGTGGACGCTGGCGTTCCAGATGGGAATTCGGTTCGACCGCATCTTGGAAGGCTTCGATGGCCCTTTCAAAAAAGTGTCCGGCCTGATCCAACCCGGTCCAGGAAAGATCATCGAGCCGGATAATGCCCGAGTCCCGGCGGCCGGTTATCTGCTCAGCCACCGGGTGAACGACGCCGTCGCCGCCGCGAATTCTCTTCTGGCCTCCGGTGAGGACGTCTACTGGCTGAAAGACTCCCTGACGGTGGGCGGACGGCTCTTCGAACCCGGAGCCGTGTATGTCCCCGCCAAACCGACGACGCGGATGGCCATGGAAGCCCTGGCCCGTGAACGGGGCCTGGAAATTCTCACTTTATCCTCCCCTCCTCCGGGGAAGGCCTTTCGGATCAACCGGCCGCGCATCGGGCTGTGGGACACTTACGGCGGTTCCATGCCGTCCGGGTGGGTGCGATGGATCCTGGAGCAGTACGGTTTCCCCTACAGGCTCATCTTCGCCCGCGAGCTCGACGCGAGCGGCTTGAGGGAGAAATTCGACGTCATCATCTTCGTCGGCGGAGCCATCCCTCGACCGCGCGGCGAGGTCGAGGACGAGGGGGAGCGGTACTGGAGGGAGATGGCGCGCATCGATCCGGCGCGCGTGCCCGAAGAATACCGATTCATGCTCGGCTCGGTGACCGAAGACAAAACCATTCCCCAGATCCTGAAGTTCATGGAAGAAGGAGGCACGGTGCTGGCCATCGGGAGATCGACGTCCCTGGCTTCTCATGCCGGCCTTCCCCTGAAAGACGCCCTTGTGGACATCTCTCCGGACGGCTCGGAAAAGCCTCTGGGCCGCGAAAAATATTACATTCCCGGCTCGATCCTCCGCGTGCGGGTCGACCCGTCCGAGCCCCTGGGCTTCGGCCTGCAGGAAAGGACCGATGTCGTTTTCAGCAACAGCCCCGTGTTCCGCGTTTCCCCGGGCGCAGCACTTCAAGGGATCAAAACCATCGCCTGGTTCGAGGGAAAGGAACACCTCCGCTCCGGCTGGGCTTGGGGACAAGCGTATCTTGATGGCGGAGCGGCCGTGATCGAGGCGCCCTACGGACGGGGACGCCTGTTCCTCTTCGGCCCGGAAATCACCTTCCGCGCCCAGCCGCACGGAACGTTCAAGTTCCTGTTCAACGCCGTCTTTCTGTCGACGGCGTCCGAGGAGACTATCGCTCCGGGAACCGAATGAGATTTCATTGACTCCGGCCGTCATCGCGGCACTGAACCATTCGCTTTGCCGAAGCATCGTTCACCGACCCTGACGACAATAACATCGATGACACAGGCAGGCCGGGAACAGGAAGGCCGTTGGAGATCCGCCCCAAGCCACCCGATCGTTTAAGGTGTGATAGAATAAAATGGGCGTTATGACCGAATCACGCGGAGTTGCCGGTCGGACCGAAAATGATCTGAAGGCCCAAGGTTCCGAACTGTGCTTGGCCTGCGGCCTTTGCTGCCGAGGCGTTTTTTTCGTCAATACGATCGATCCGGAAGACTACGGCCTTTCCCCCTCGAGAAGGACACTGCCGCCCGGAACTCCGGCTCCGCCGCGCTGTCTGCTCCACGTTGACAACAAATGCCTGATCTACGACGATCCCCGCAAGCCTGTCTTCTGCAGCGACTGGCAGTGCCATTTGCTCAAACAGCTTCTAAGAAACGCCGTGACGCTCGAATCCGCCAAGGACATTGTTGCGGAGATCACGCGTCTTTATGAGCGCATCGCGCGCTTCATGCCGCCGGACGGCTCCATGCCCGTAGTCAAGCAGGCGCTCGAAGTCTGGAAAAATCGAAAAGAAGAATTATCCGCCGGCCGCCTGAGCGGCGCCCAGCTTCTGGACATCTCGTCCTTTTTGCGCCTGGTGGATCAGTACCTGAAGCCGTACACGCCGGGCCTTCTTCGCCACAGCCGCAGCCTCCCGGACTCCTGAGGCGGCTCCGTCAGGAACACAGTAGGAGCCATAAAATCCGGCGGCGGCCGAGGAAAGCCTTGTTCCCGCCGCGGAATGAGGTTTTCTTTATCCGAGCCGGCCGAGCGCCGCTCAGCCGAAGATCGCCGACTTGAGGGATTTCCCTTTCAGCCCGAACAGGGCTTTGCGCTCGTTGAAGTAAGGGTGCCAGCAATCCTCGCACCGGTGGTCCCGGGCATGGAGGAGCGCTTCGCGCAGTCCGTCCTTGACGGCGCTCTTGGCCTGAAACGTGCCGATGTGCAGGTTGCAGGGATAGACTTCTCCCATCGGTTCGATGTGAAAATAATCTCGGCCGGCGAAGCATGAGGACGGCCGGTCGCCTTCACGGCACAAATCATCGTAATCCGGCCAGAGCGCGGCCCGGGCGTACGTGGCCGTCGAAAAGAGCACGTCGCGCCCTCGGGATTTCCATTCCGCCAGGCGACGGTGAAGATCCCGCGTCTCCTCCGTGGACAGCTGGATGTTTTTGGCTCCCGAGTCGAAATGCTGCCGGCCGAAAACAACGGGCTGGGCGTTCAAAGTCACACCCCGGTTCTCGCAGTAGTCGAGCATGCGCTCAACCTCGGCGTAGTTCTTCTTGTTGACGACCATGTTGTTGAAGACCCTCACTCCCCTCTCCTGAGCGAGATCCATCGATTTCATGACCGCCTCGAAACTTCCCTGTCCGCGCAGGTCGTCCTGGACGTCCTTGTCCAGAGAATTCAGGGTCAGAATGAGCTCATGGACATCATCAAGGAGCTCGGGTTTCTTGGCGATGAACGTCCCGTTGGAAGCCAGGGCGACGATCATTCCCAGTTCCCGGCCCAGGGCGGCCAGCTCTCCGAAATCCGGACGGAGCGTCGGCTCTCCCCCCTGAAGCTTGAGCCGGATCGTCCCCAGGCGCCTCAAACCACGGAACACCTCTTTCCACTCGGCGGTGGGCAAGCTGTCCTTAGGCAAGTCGGGACAGGCGCAGTACCGGCATTTCATGTTGCAATCGTTGGTGATGCAGGCCTGGACCTCTACGGGATGAACGCTCGACAGCCTGTGAGAGACATACCTCGTCAGCAAGGAGAGCTTCCCGGGCTTCTTCTTCATCGACGCATTCTTTGGTGGCGTCATGATCTGTCCTCTTCTCATCCCCGGGATGGAACCCTTCCCGCGCTCCGCATCGCCGGGGCCGGTTCTGTGAACATCGCTGAGACTATCCGAACTCACCCGGCAAGTCAATTCCTTCGGGGCTCTATGACGCATTGTGTGGTGAAATTTAGTCTGAGGGCCAAGGCTCACGCTAAACGACCGCACAAAACGTCATGGAGCCTTCCTTCGAACGGATGAACATTTCCGTCTTTCTTCCTCCCGCCAGGTCGATCTTCTTTTGGGGTACGGCCTCACGAGGTCGCTTTCAAAGGGGCACGCGTCGCCGCGCTCCAAAATGAACGCCGCATGATTCTGCTTCAGGCCGGGAGGGAGGGTTGAGGCGCCATGAGCGGTTCAGCCGTGAAGCGACACGCAAGTTGAATTGTCTCCGCCCTTTACATAAGATAAAAGCGGCTCGGCTCCGGAGCCGTCCGGCGAGGGAAAGGGAGGTTTTCATGAGGCCGCTTCGTCATTCTTGGCAGCCGATCCCGGTGCTGTTGTTCTGTCTTTTCCGACCGGCTCCGGCTTCTCGTTCCGACTTGCCGGATGCCGAATCCGTCCGTCTCTTCCGCAAAATGGAGGGCAAAAACCCATGCCCAAAGTCGTCTCTCTGATCCTGGCCGGGGGCCAGGGCGCCCGGCTCTATCCCCTGACCAAGGTGCGCAGCAAGCCGGCCGTTCCCATCGCCGGACGGTTCCGGCTGATCGACATCCCCATCAGCAACTGTCTCCACTCCGGCCTGAAGAAAATCTATGTCCTGACCCAGTTCGCCACGGTCTCCCTCCACCGTCACATCTTCCTCACCTACCGCTTCGACAACTTCACCAAGGATTTCGTCACGATTCTCTCCGCCCAGCAGACTCTCCGCGGCCGGGAGTGGTATCAGGGCACGGCCGACGCCGTTCGGCAGAACCTCGGGCATTTCCACGACCAGGGCGACCTGGCCCTCGTCCTTTCCGGCGACCATCTCTACCGGATGGATTACAGGAAGTTCATCGATTTCCACCTCTCCAAAAAGGCCGACCTGACCGTGTCCGTCATGCCCGTCCCGGCCGATCGGGCGCCGGACTTCGGCGTCATGAAGGTCGGACGGGACGGTCGCATCACCGAGTTCGTGGAGAAGCCCAAGGAGGAGCCCGAAATTCGGCGCCTGGCCGTGGACGAGGAGAATCTCCGCGAATTCCAAATCGAGCCCCAGGGCCGGACGCACATGGCCTCAATGGGCATCTATGTTTTCAACATGAAAGCCCTGGAGGATGTCCTGCGCGAGGACTCGGGCGAGGATTTCGGACGCCAGGTCATCCCTCATTCGATCGCCAAACGCAAAGTCTACGCCTATTTCTTCGATGGCTACTGGGAGGACATCGGGACGATCCCTTCGTTCTTCCGGGCCAACATCGACTTGACCCAGCCCCTGCCCCGTTTCAACTTTTACGACGAGGACAAACCCATCTTCACCCACGCCCGCTTCCTGCCCGGGTCGAAAATCCTCGACTCCCAGGTCAGCCACTCCATTCTGTGCGAAGGAAGCATCATCAACAGCTCCTCGATCCGCAACTCCATCGTGGGCGTCCGCTCGCGGATCGGCGAGCGCTGCACCCTCGAGCGCACCGTCCTCATGGGCGCCGATTATTTCGAATCCCGGGAACAGCTCGAGAGAGTCCGGGAGGCCGGCCTCCCCCCCATCGGCCTGGGCGAGGACTGCGAGATCCGCGACGCCATCATCGACAAGAACGCCCGCATCGGAAAAGGCGTCCGGCTGGTCAACGCCCGGAACGTCGCCGAGGAAAGCGCCGAGAATTACGAGATTGTGGACGGCATTCTGGTCGTACACAAAAACGCAGTCATTGCCGACGGCACGGCCATTTGAGAACACACCCTCCCGCGGCGCCGCGCCGAGAATTGCGACATCTTCATGAGGCGCATTTTTTCCGTTCGGACGTAGAGACATGGAGTCCGGACAGAGTCAAGCAATAGTCGGCAGGACCGTCTCCCATGACCTCATCGTGGAACATCTCGGCGGAGGGAGGGAAACCGGGATCTCTATCTCCGGTCGCCGCCTTGACAGGCAAACAAGGCACGCTGGGATGGCAAGGACTGGAGACGGACGGTCGGAATGTATTCTTCACATGGGAAGAGCCGCGCAGAGACATTTGGGTCGCCGATGTCGTCCGGCGGCCCCAATGATGATCCGGCAGGCGAGACACGTCGGAAAGAAGAAGATCCGAGCAGGCTCTGAAGAGCCGATTTTCTCCAATCCGAGGACTCCTGACTGGCGTTCCTCAAGAAACTCAAGCGCCCGGGCATGAAGAGGATGTCGCTTTGCATCTCAGACGCCCAAGCCGGCCTCCAGGCCGCGCGATGTGGAAGGAATGGCTGGGCGCATCCTGGGAGCGGTGCAAAATCCGTTTCATGCGCAACATCCCGTTCAAGGGGCGGGATAGGGAGAAAGGCCGCTTCGCGTCTCATCGGAAGCAGCTCTGGCTTTATCCGGATAAGAAGAGCGCTAAGCGGGCGGCCGCTTACTTGATGCCTTCGTATGCCCCGTTTTAAATGAGACGCATTTGCCGTTCGACTGACCCTGGGCGTTCCGGGCTCTGACCGCAAAGGAATAGGCCTGTCCCGGCCGGAGATTGAGGACTTTGACGATAACGATTAGCTTTTCCAGCTTCGGGAGAGGCGTCCACGGCGTCGAAGAAAAATAGTCGGCATCCGCGGAGGATGCGGCGCAACAGGAGAAACAGTATTCGGTCGCCGAGCCCATGGGATCGACCATGCCGCGGAATGTGGCGCTGTCCGTCGTCACATAGGAAACGTCCATCGTCACGGCCTCCGGTTTGGCTAACGTTGTGGTGAAATTTCGGACGGTTCCTTCGGCGCGTCCCTTGCTGTTTTGGGCCACGGCCCGATATTTGTACTTCTTCGCTGCCTTCAATCCCTCAACTTTGATGGCCACGCGACGGAACTCACTTGAGGGCGGGACAATCTCGGGAGCCGTAACGTCAAAATACTCAGGCTGCTCGGGATTCTCCACCGGGATGAAATAAACCTTGGTCTCTAGGCCGTGGGAATTCACCGAAGCCTCCAAGACGGCCGACGTCGGTCCGATCTCCTTGGAGCTCAGCGTGCCCACCTCGGGGGCACGGACGTCGTCCGCCCTCCACTCGCATTGGACATCGTAGGACGTCCCCGGAAGAAAAATGCGGGCGGTCATCTTTCTCGAGCCAGGCAAATCGATGTTCCGGTAGTAGATCAGGTCCTGGCTGGGCCGGACGTCCTTCCAGGTGTATACGACAAATGGGGCGTTTGAGGAAGGCTCCGTCAGCCAGACCTCGACCTTCTCCGCGGAGTGCGACGCTTTGCCGACAATTTTCACTTTCTCCCCGACAAAATAGAGAGCGTCCAGGCCGCAGCCCCGCTCCGTCTTGAAATAGTACTCGAGCTTGGGAAAGACGGAAAAGTCGCAATCGACCTCTTTGACATCGTTGGCTAAAATGACGGCCAGGCGCGCCGTGAACTTCCCGTAAGTGTTCATGACCGGGTAATATTTATGAATGATGGTCGGGTCGACATCGAGATGAATGTAATGGCCGATTTCGACGAAATCGTCTTGTCCGGGAGCCCTGATGAGGAGCAAGGCATGGTCCTTGTCGTGGTCCATCTTGCGATTGAAGGTCATCTTGAGCTCGACCGATTCGCCTTCCGTGAACCGGCCGGGGCAGCCTCTCTGAGTCGTCAGGAGAAAGTCCTTCGCTCCGGCTGGCTGAACGTCCGGGGCCGCCAACAGGAAAACGGCCAGGACGGCCGAAGCCAACGTGCGGAACCCCTGGGGTTTTTTCGTGGTCATCGGTTTCTCCTCCCTCAAGTCTTAAGCGTCGCGACCACGGAATTTTTCCCACACGGCGGCGGTTGATCGTCAAGGCGATCGTCAAGAGGCGCCTTGGCCGCGGCAATCCGCGCTTGGCATCGGCATGCAACCGATGCCCGGACCAGTCGCCCGCAGAAGCCGGCGACGGATGCCTGCCGAATTCTTTTGACCATAAGCGAAAAGGCCGGCGGTGCGGTATCGACGCACTCGAATCCGTTGCGAACCCACAACGCCTTTTTCGCTAGCCATGTCTCTTCGCTCGTGACCATGGCCGCCCCGTTCATGTTCCGTGACCGGACATCCGCAATGCACTCCTCCAAAAAAACCTGGCCGAGTCCCCTGAATCAGAACACGATCGCGGCGTAGCCGACGAAACTCGAGGCGGGACGGATGTCGTGGCTCGTGGCGTATTCGAGGAGAACACCCCGTTTGGCTCCGTTGCGCGCGGCGCAGGTCAAGGCCGAGACGATCGGTCCGGCCGAGCAGGTGTTGTGGCGGATCCGCGCATCTTCAAGGACCCCCTCAGCATCCATGGCCAAAGCCTTATCCACCACAGATCTGTCGTTGACCTCTTTGACCCATTTGAGGGCCGCCGGACCCGTTCCCTTCGGCGCGAATCCGTAATCCGGTCCGTAGTGGGTCAAATCCGCCGATCCCAGGAAAACGGCGGAACGGCCGCGTTTCTGAAGGAGATCACAGACAGCCGAGGCGAATGTCTGCGCCTCCAGGGAAGCGGGGGCGTGCGCCGCCAGGAGAACGGCTTCGGGAAAAAACCATTTGACGAACGGAAGCTGGACTTCGACCGTATTGTCGGCGAACGACGCGGCCGCTTCAACGGCCCCGGCCGTCCGCGCCAGATCATGGGCCAAATCCGCATCCAGGGGCAGGTTGCCGAGCGGCGTTTCCCATGCGTTCTCAACATAGACGACAGGGCTTTCTCCGGAAGGCAGATGCCCGCCGAAAACGACAACGACTTCTGCCCCGCCCGAAGCGGCAAGGCTGCGTACGACCCTGGCCGCGAGCCGTCCCGAAAAAAACCAGCCCGCGTGCGGCGCCACGCCCGCCGTCCAGCGACCCGGCGGCGGGGTGAAGCCCCCGACCATGGCCTGAATGTCTCTTTCGCACTCCCTGGCCGTCCCCGGATACCAGCCCGGCGGCAGAATCCTTTTCCTGACTTTCATGCGGTTTGTCTCCCCTCTCATTAATAGCCCCCCCGAATCTTTGAAGTCAACCCGATCTCGGCTCTTCCGGGAGCCGGCCCGAACGTCCAGGGGATGCCGCCGGGGAGATTACCCTTGCCGTATCGAGACCATGGGGGGCGCCGGCGCGCTTTATCTTTGGAGTCAGGGATATACCCTCAGGCCGACGCCGATCGAGCGCAGCCCGAAGAACGACCATTCCGCCGCCAGGCCCAAATGCCTGGAAAATTTATAATGAAGCCCGAGAGCCGACGAGAAATTCAATCCGGATGCGGGAACGGCGTTCAGGACGCCCGCATAGGGCAGCTCTCCCTGATTGCGGGTGAAGGCCAAACCGAGATATCCGCCGATCCCCATGACGCTCAGTCCCAAGTCCAGTCCGACCTGAAATTGTGTGAGTCCCGCGGACGAGCCGGGGCCGTCGACATCCGGCTTGAACCGTGATGCCCGAAAGTCCAGGGCGGCCCCCAGCTTGACTTCCAGGGGACGGGCGTCTTTTTCTTCAACGACGACTTCGCCAAGGAAAAGCAGCCGGAATCCTCCTCCGTAAACCGGAGAGTTAAAGCTGTCCAGGCTGCCCTTGAAATCCGCGGAGCCGAGGAATCCGTAGACCGAAAGGACGTCTCCCGGGCGGAAGTCGACCCGGGCCCGCAACTCCCGGCGCCTCAGCCTTTCTTCAATACCTTCGCAATCGAAGGCCTGGCTCAGACTTTCGCAGGCGGCCGTGAACATCAGCCTTCCCGGCTCAGGCGCGGCCACGCCGGATCCCCAGTCCTGGCCGAACAGCGGGCTTCCGAGGACGCCCAGAAGAAGTCCGATCGAAATCAACGCTTTTTTCATCATGCCCTTATCTCCTGCGCCGCGCAAGATCCGCGGAAACGAAGAACACTTCCCGCTCACCTCCTACGGGAGAGCACATTCCCGCCCGCTCAGAGGGGCCGGGAGGCCCAGAGAAGGCCCGATGTCCTTCATTCTATAGACGGCCGCGGGGAAAAAAAGGTTCACGCGGTTTTCCTTCGTCTTTCCTGAGCCCCTCGATCTTCAAAGCTTCTCCTGGAGCCGATGGGCATCTCTGACCCGAAGAGGGCCGGCGGCCGGCTTAAAAGGCGACGCCCATTTCCTTGAGAAGGCGCTCCCCCCTCCCGATCTTCTGCGTCACCCATAGGACGTAGCGGACATCGACGGCGATCGAGCGGCTGTAGTCCCGGCTCCAGGCGAAATCGTTGATCGTCGCTTCGAAAGTCCGGTCGAAGTTCACGCCCACGAGTTCCCCCCGGCCGTTCAGGACGGGACTTCCGGAATTCCCGCCCGTCGTGTCCGCATCGTAGAGAATGCAGACCGGAACGCTTTCGAATCCCTCGGGCGCAAATCGCCCGAAATCCCTCTGACGGTAAAGCTCAAGGAGCCCGGCCGGGGTGTGGAACGGCTCTCGCCCGGTCGATTTCTCCGCCACTCCGGCGAGGGACGTGATGGGCTTATAGAAAACGCCGTCCCGCGGAGAATAACCCTTGATGCGGCCGAACGTCAGACGGAGCGTGCGGTTGGCGTCGGGGATGTAATTTCTGGCCAGATAAAGCCGCTTCACCTCAAGGAGAAGAGGCAGAAGCCTGTCCAGGGCTCCTTTTCTTTTTTTCTCCTCCTCCCTGACCCGAAGATGCTCAGGGTAGAGCGAGGCCGCCAGCTTCAAAAACGGGTCGTCGAGTTTCCTGAGCTCATCGGGATTCATGGCCAATGCGGCGCGGACGCTCTTTTCATCCAAGAGAGTCGCCCTGTGAAAAAGCAGGTCGAGAGTGGCCTCGACGCCCTCCTGCTCATAGCCTTCGACGAAAATCTTGTCCAGGACCTCGAGCCTGAGACCGGCGGGCAGCTCTCCGGCCTGGAAGCACAGATGGTACAACAAGAACCAGTCAGTGGATTTATGGAATTCCTTGAGCCGTCGGACAAGCCTGTCCCTGGTCCGGTCGAAGTTCCTGTCCATATAGGCCGATTCTCTCTCCAGGTCGGGCTTTTCTCTCTCCACGGAAGCCTCATAGACGGCGTGAGCCGTCGCCAGGGGGATGATATGGGTTCTCAGTCCGGAGAGCAGAAGCTCGCGCCGGGCCGAGACGGCCTGCTCTTCATAGACTTCGGCGATCGCGGTCAACAGGCCTCCGAACTTCTTTTGCCGTTGGGGATTCGAGGCAATGAACCGTTCCAAATCGGCTTCCTCAGCACGCTTTTTGGCCAAGAGTCCCAGCCGCTTCAGTCCCAGAAGCTTGCCCTGGTAGTTTTTCATCGTGTTGGCCAATCCCTTGATCCGGCCCGAGAGAGTCAAGGCCGTTTCACGGTCGGTTTCGCTCATCTTCTCCATGAGCTTGATCTGGTGACCGTACCAATCGACGATATACGGCATACGGATGTCCTGTTCGAAGGCCAAGTAATGAGAGCTCATGTGCCGGAACGTCCGTCCCGGATAGCCGGGGATCATGACAGCGTCGCCTTCCCTGACGCCTTCCGTCGCCACCTTGAGAACGACCCGCGGCTTGTAGGGGACGTTCTTGTCCGAATAATCGGCCGGTTTGCCGTCCGGACCGACATAGGCCCTCATGAAGGAAAAATCCCCCGTGTGCCGCGGCCACATCCAATTGTCCGTCTCGCCTCCGAAATTGCCGATGCCCTGCGGGGGCGCGTAGACCAGCCGGATATCCCGAAGGTATGTGTAGAGAAAGAGAAGATACGTGCGTCCGATGAACATCTCCGCCACCTCGGCCCGCAGGCCCGGATTCCGGGATTCCGCATCAGCCACGATCTCCTTGGATTTCTTTTCCACGGCCTTCGTCCGCTCGGCCGGTGTCATGCCGGGAGCGACGGAGGACAGGATTTCCGCCGAGACGTCTCGGTAGGACTCGGTGATCCGGGCGGTGTATCCCCGAGCCGGGATCTCCTCCTTGAGCGAGGGGGCCAGGAATCCGGCGGCAAGATAATCCCGCTCCTTCGTGCTCGCCTCCCGGATGGCTCCGAAGGCGCAGTGATGGTTGGTCAGGATCAATCCCTGCGGGGACACGAACGACCCCGTGCAGCCCGAGAGCTGCACCACTCCGTTCACCAGGCTCAGTCCCTCGGGGCTGAAGATGTCCCCGGCGGCGACCTCGATCCCCCGGGCAGCAAGGTCGAGCTTCCCGACCTCGGTAATGGGCCACATGCCCTCCTCGGCGCGAGGCGCGGCGGGGGCGAAAAAAAGAAATGATCCACAGACGAGCAGGCAGAGGACTTGCTTTTTCACAGAAACCCTCCTCAACACAAGAAAGAGATTCCCTTGACAGCACTATCCGCCGAGAGAAGAGGAACCCTCCTTGTCTCGGGTCCTCATATAAAAAATTCAGATATTAAGTGTGGGAATTGCCAATGGAACAACTCTCGGTGGGAGTGGTTCCGGTACCGCATGACTGAGCAGCATATAATCCTTCGATACAACCAAAATACTGAGGTTTGCCTCCTTGCAGGCAGGCCTCTTGGGCGGGAGTGTAACCGAACCCACAACCAGCTCCGCTGGCAGACAATCCCGCGAGACAATTTTCGGGAAAATTTGTCGAATCAGCGATACTGCCGCTGGAACAAATGCATGATGCATTATTCTCTAAAGAACTCATTCGTCTGCAAAAAGGCTTTTCATATTTTATCACCCTACCCCCTCCCTCTTTTAGCATCATATGTCATAATGTTTACAAAAAATAGAATAATTATTTTCAACAAGATGTCAAGCAATAACTGGGGAAAGAAATGCGCGCTTAGCTTAAAGATTTTTCATCGACGCGGAATATGTAACCGATATCAAAAAAGACTTTCGGTCGATGTTTTTTTATGCTGTTTTTTCAGTCTTTTACCGGTCGTTCTTTCCCCGCCCCCTGCCGTGCGCGCTCCCGGGATCTCGCGCCGGCTCCATGACGTTTTGTGCGATCCATTAGCGTGAGCATTGGGCCTCAGACTAGAATTCACCACACAAGGCGTCATAGAGCCTCTCGCGCCTTGACAGGCTGCGGGACGCCCCTCATACTGGTGGCTTGAAAATGCAGACTCTGTAACGAAGAGAGGTGCCCTCATGCTGAAGATGATCGAAGTCGTCGGAACGTCGTCCTCGGGTTTTTCGGAGGCCGTCCGCGACGCTGTGGACAGAGTGTCGGCGGAAGGGAATAAAATCCATTTTTTTCAGGTCGTCGAACAGCGCGGCGCGGTTCGCGAAGACAAGATCCGGGAATTTCAGGTCGTGCTCAAGATCGCCTTCGAAGCATGAGGAAGGCACCGACCCAGGAAAAAAAGAGCGACCTCCATTCTAGGGAGACTTTCATGAAAACACTCAAATCCGCGATCGGCCTCGGCATCGCTTTTCTGGCGCTGGGAATCTCTTCGCTTGTTCCCGAGCTCGCTTCGGCGGCGGACGGGCAGGAAACACCGGCCGAACCCGAGGTCACCTCCCTTCTCGGCCGACCCCTATACGCAACCCCCGCCGCGGGCGAGGAACTGGCCAAACTTGAAAAAGATCTGGCCGACGCCCTGGCCCGGCGCAAGGCCCGTCCGAACGACCCGGAATCTTTGATTCTCCACGGCCGCCGGCTGGCCGCCCTTTGGCGATACAACGAAGCCATCGAGATTTATACCGAAGGCATCATGCGCTGGTCGGACAACGCCGCGCTCTTCCGTCACCGGGGCCACCGCTTCATCTCGATCCGTGAATTCGAAAAAGCGATCCTGGACCTGGTCAAGGCTCGGACCCTTAAGGCCGGTGATTTCGACATCCTTTACCACTTAGGGCTGGCTTTCTACCTCGAGGGGAGTTACAAGATGGCCCGGCCCGTCTATGAGGCCTGTCTCGCCGCCGCCGCCGACGAGGGCGGCGTCGCGGCCGTGAGCCACTGGCTCTATCTGACTCTCCGTCGCCTGGGACAGGACGCCGAGGCGGCCGCACTGTTGGAAGGCATCACCCCGGACATGCCGGTCGGCGAGAACATCTCCTACCTCAACCTTCTCCTGCTCTACAAAGGGCTGAAATCGGAGCAGGACATCCTGGATTTGGCGGCAACCTCTCCTCTCGACGCCGCGACCCTGGGCAACGGTCTCGCCGTCTGGCGACTGGTCAACGGCCGCCGGGCCGAAGCCCTGGAGATCATGGAAAAAATCTTGAGCCTCGACTACTGGCCGGCCTTCGGGTTCATCGCCGCCGAGGCCGAGCTCGCCCGCCTTAAAGCGGCCGGAGATCCTCCGCGCATCTCACAAGTTCCTTGAGGCCGTCAGATCCACGGGGAAGAGATACCCAACCGCCGGAGAGCGGGGCGTCAGACTCGGATCCACAACACCTTGTTCCCGCACCAGGACAGAAACTTCTCGAAATCCCCTGAGGCGATGCTCAGCGTGGCCGTGTTGACGTTGGGGTGAAAATTCAGCGGGGAGGCCGCTCTCAGGTCTTCGTCGAGGACCACCACGACTTCTTTTTTCACGTCGTTGACGAGGCCGAACGGCGAGACCGATCCGGGCTCGAGCCCCAGGAAGCGCTCGAGCCTCTGGGCCGAGGCGAAGCTGAAGCGGTCCTCGCCCAGGGCGCGGGCCAGCCATCGGAGGTCGGCTTTTTTGGCGATCGGCAGGATGATGAGGTAATGACGATTCCCTTTCTGGTTTCGGACGAAAAGGTTCTTGCAATGGGCCCCGGCGACGCCCCGCCAGTGGACCGCGGCCTCTTCAGCGGTGAAGACGGGCGGGTGCTCGTGCCGGGTGAAAGCGATCCCCAACCCTTCCAGCGTTTCCAGGACCTTTTTTTCACGCTCCATGGCGGATAATGCCGACCAGCCTGCGATTTGTCCCCATCATAGCGCAATCCTCAGGCCGCGCTTTAAAAAATATCGATTCAACATGAACCTCGAGGCATCCCCATGCGTAGATATCTATGGAGGATTCGGGATGACGAAATTCGTGCTCTGGCTCCTGGTGCTGATTTTCTGCTGGCCCGTGGCCCTGTTGGCCTTGATTTTATATCCGATCGTCTGGCTGTTCCTTCTTCCCTTTCGGCTATTGGGCATCGCCGTCGAAGGGGCTCTGGGCTTTGTCAGGGCGCTCTTTCTGCTCCCCGCCCGCGTCCTGGGCGGCGGGCGGTAAATCCAGCGCCGAAACCCTCTCCCTCTCGCTGAGCCGGGCTTGCGCCCCAAGAAAGGCGATCCGCGCGCCGAGCAGGGCGAGAACCAAGACCTGCTGGACGCCGAATCCCAGCGCCGTCACGACCGCCCCTTTTCCGCCCAGAAGCCGGGCCACCGCCTCGCCCAAAGCCAGGACGATCCCCATGGTGATTAGAAAAAACACGGCCAGCCCCAACAGTTTGAAGAACCGCCGGGCGGCGAACTTCAAGGTCCCAAGGAAGACCTTGAAGACGCGCCGGCCGTCTGTGGCCACGAGTTGAATGCGGGCGTAATCGACGATCATCATCCCCAGGAAGACGAAAAGGACGGCCGCGCCGACCAGGGCGAGAACGAGGGCGAATCCCAAGCGTTCTTTTTCCCAGCCGTCGCTCGCGTTTCCGGCGATGCCGGAGAAAACAAAGAGCAGGATGCCGAAGACGATCCACATGGGCAACGCGACGATTTCCAGCCGCAGGAACCGGCCGAAATACCGGCCCGCTCCCTCAAAAAACAGCGCGGCGACCCGGCTTTCCTTTTCCCCGCTCTTCGGATTGCGGGCGGTCTTGAGGACGTGCAGGACCCCTCCCGAAAGAAAAAGCGACAGAAGATACGTCGCCGCCGTCAGGATCAAAACGGTGCCGGCGAGCGCCGCGACGTCGCGGCCGTGGCGCTGGAGAAGCTCCATGACGCCCCGGAAAGCGAACCGTTCGCTGAGCTCCGAGCCGAGAAGCGAGTGACCGAACGCGCGCCGCATGAGTCCGCACGCTCCGAAATAGACAACCAGGCCGCTGAGGGCGTTCAGGACCCAGAGAAGAAAAGCCATTTTCGGCTGCCGGACGGCGTCGCCCCAACCCAGGAGATAGTAACGGCTGATGCTCATCTCAGTCTCCTAGAAGGCCATGAGGGCCCAAATCCGCTGCAGCGCCCCCATGAGCCTCAATCCGATTTTTCGAGGAAGCCTCTCGTCCCGTTCCCGCGTCCGCGAATTGTTGGCCGTGTTCGCGTCCAAGACCATGACGCCGCGGGGATCGAGCCGGACGGACCGCACCCGGTCGGGACTCGTCCAGACGAACCGTTTCCACCTCTCCCGGCCGTCCCAGCGCTCGAGGATCGTCCGTCCGCCCTCGAAAACCGCTTCGATCTCCTGGGGAAAAACATGCTCGCCCAGGCGGACGATGACCGCTTCGTTTCGGTAGACGTCCGGTTTCGTAGTCCGGGACGCCGGAGAAGCGCCCGCGATCTCCCCCTCGTCGTCGATCCCGGCGAAATCGGGGACCGGCTCGGAGCTCAGGCTGCCCACGGCGTAGTCGAGCGCGTCGGGGCTGTAAAAGAACTGATCGAAAAACCAGCCCAGATCCCGGCCGCTCTCTTCCTCGGCCGCGGCGACGAAATCCGTCGTCGTCGGATGCCCGAACCGCCAACGTCCGAAAAAGGCCTTCATGATCCGGTCCATGACGTCCGGGCCGAGCATCCTTTCAAGCATCAGGAGGGCCAGGCCGGCCTTGGCGTAGACGTTGAGACTGTAGCTCCCGCCGCTGACGAATTCCCAGCTGTTCCGGACGACGGGATCGAATTTGCCCGAGAGAAAGACGGAAAGCTGATGCTGCTCCAGGTCGCTGATGTCGAGCCCGCAGAGCGAAATCAGATCTCCTCCTCCCGGATAGGCGGCGAGGGCTTTGATCTCGGAGTAGGTGTTGATTCCCTCGTCGAGCCAGGCCTCCTCGAACTCGTTCGAGCCGATCATGCCGTACCAGTAGTTGTGTCCGAATTCATGAATGGTGACCATCTCCGGGAGACGGATCCATGACGGGAGCCAGGCCAGGGACATCGTGGTGAACAAGGTGGGATATTCCATGCCGCCCGCGGCTTGGGCTCCCGGCGCCGGATCGACGAGCGTGATCGTCGGGTAGGGATAGGGACCGAAGCTCCGGCTGTAGAACTCCAGAGCATGGGTGAGAGCTTTCAGGTGCCTGGGCATGAGCTTCTGATGGTCCTTGTGGATGAGGAAAATCATGTCGGTTTCCACCCGCGGCTCCTCAAGGCGAAATCTCTTTCGATACTCGAGGAAATCCGGGCAGGCCGCCCAGGCGAAGTCGTGAATGCGGTCCTGCTCGTGGACGACCGTGACCGATCCGTCCTTGTTTTCCCTCCTGTCGATGCGCCGGCCCGTGGCGCCGACGACGAAATCGGACGGAGTCGTGATTTCCACGCGGTAGCTCCCGAAATCGGCGAAAAATTCCGAACGGGCATGATACTGATGGCAGTTCCAGCCGCCGTCGAGCAGCACGCCCACCTTGGGAAACCACTGGGCGACCATAAAGAAATTCCGATGCCAGCCTGAGCGGGCGACGACCCGGGGAAGCTTGGATTCGAAGGTGATGAGAAAGACGGCGGACCCGCCGGGCTCCACCGGCTTGGGGAGAGCGACCTCCATGACCGTCCTGTCGTCCGGGTTTCCGTCATCCGGCTGAAGAAAGCGCATCGAGGGCAGCAGGTCTTCCCCGCTCTCGAGCCGGATGCCCTTCACCCGGCAATGCCCCCAATCTTCGGCCTGTCGGCCTTCCCCCGCGCGGCCGCTTTCCTTCATGAACGTCGAACGGTTGTTTCGGAAGGCGTTGAGATACAAATGAAAGGGAACGGTCGTCACGGCCGAGCTCGAAGCGTTGAACCAGACGAGCCGCTCCTCGCCGGCGACCGTTTTCGACGCCGGGTCGAGACGGGCCTTGATGTCATAGGCCACCACGGGCTGGGCCGGTGCGAACCGGAAGGCGACGGCCCCCAGAAGAAAGAGAGTGAACGTTTTCCCCAAAAAGCGATTCATGACAACTCCTCGCCGTCTCCGAAGGCGGAATCGCCGAAACGGCGTTCTTGCGAACGGCCCTACCATAAACCAAAGGCTTTGACGAATGCAAACGATCGTCTTGTCCATGCCGCACCGCTGATGCCGGCGGCTCCTTCCGGGAGGCAAATGTCATTCTGAGAGTCGGACGGAGAGCGAATCCCGAAAAAGCGGAAGCGGCCGCGAGCTACGCGCGCCTTTCCTTCTCCGCCGGGGAAGAGACGATGGCCGGGGCCAGAACGGCGCCGGTCAGAGCCGGAAGAGAGCATCAAGCGGAATTGGCATCTTTCTTGAGAACTCGAGTTTTCCACAAATACCCCAACTCCCGGCGGCAGAAAATCAGGGCGGGGACGGCGAACAGGGCCGTTTCCAAACCCAAAGCGAAAAGGTTTTCAACGGTCAAGACCTGGGCCGGCGTCCCGCGCCGGACATAGGGAAAAAACCCGAAGCTCAAAAGGAGGTTCGACAGCGGCCAAAACGGACGGAATCCTACGGGCGCCACGTCGTCCACGACGAAAACATCCATGACGAGATGGGAGAGGGCCACGAGCGTCAGGGCCGCTTTTTCCCTCTTCGTTTTCAACAGCGGGAAAAAGACCGCCGCCGAAAGCAGGGCGAAAAAAATGTTGTGGGAATAGAGCTGATGCTTGAAAACTTCGGGGCGCCCGAAAAGATGGTAAAAGAGGAGATCGATGTCGGGGAGGCAGGAGACGAGCATGAAAATGAAAAGCGCCTTCGCCTCCCCGCGGCGCGAAGAAAGCTTCCAGGCGGTCATCCCGACCGCGGCATGAGCCAGGGGCGTCATCTTGCCACCAGAGGCGCATTATAGCAGAGATTCGCGATCCCGCGGGGCGGGAGGAACGGTCTTCCTCCGGCTTGGACGAAAGCGAATGCAGCCGTCCGGAAAGGCCGTCCATTTCCTTTGACATCAAAGCATTTTGGATGCATAATATTTTGTTAAGATCGGAACGTTCTCGACGGATCGAAAGAACCTCGAGGTTGATCTCTTTCGGGCATCGGCGCCGGGGGCGCTTCAACGATCGGACGGCAAGGCTGAACGGCGCTCTTCGGAGCTTTCGGTCGCGCCGGAAGCCCTCACGCCGAGCAGGGGACGATCGATCAAGGAGGAGTGAGGCATGATCGCCTTCGGACCGGTCCCTTCAAGGCGCCTGGGCCGCAGCCTGGGCATCAACAACATCCCGCCCAAGATCTGCTCCTATGCCTGCGTCTACTGCCAGTTGGGACGCACCATCAAAATGCAGGCGCATCGCCGGTCTTTTTTCAGGCCGGAGGAAATCCTTCATGATGTCCGGGACAAGGTCGAAAAGTCGCGGAGAGCGGGCGAATCCATAGACTATCTCACATTCGTTCCCGACGGCGAGCCGACCTTGGATCTCGGTCTCGAACGAACGATCGATCTCCTCCGGCCGTTGGGAATTCCGATCGCCGTCATCACCAACAGCTCCCTGCTTTGGGACGAGGAGGTGAGAGCGGCGCTGTTGAAGACGGATTGGGTGTCCCTGAAAGCGGATGCCGCACGTGAGGAGATCTGGCGAAAAATCGACCGCCCCCACGGGTCGCTCCGCCTCTCCGCCATCCGGGACGGGATGCGCCGATTCGCCGACGCCTATGCGGGGCGCCTCGTGACCGAAACGATGCTGGTCGCGGGCGTCAATGACGGAGCGACGGATCTCGAGGAAACGGCCGAGATGATCGCTCAACTGAGCCCGTCCGTCGCGTATCTCGCCGTTCCGACGCGCCCGCCCGCCGAGGCCTGGGTGCGGCCGCCCAAAGAGGAGACGTTGAACCGGGCGTTCCACATCATCGGCGGCAAAGTCAAAAACGACGACGGGAGTCCGGCGGCGGAGTTTCTGATCGGTTACGAAGGCAATGCCTTCGCCTTCACGGGAGACGTCGAGCAGGATTTGCTGAGCATCACCGCCGTTCATCCCATGCGGGAAGACGCGGTGAGCGAATTTCTCGATCGGGCGGGCTCGGACTGGGAAGTGATCCGCCGTCTGGTTTCGGAGGGAACGCTTGTCGAAGCGGAATACGGAGGCCGCCGGTTCTTCCTGAGAACACTCAAACCGGGCGGCGCCTAGAGGGACGTCGGCCGGAGGGTCGAGCCGAAGACAAGGAGGGGGCCATGTCAAAGTTCTCGCTGAGTGTTTTGCAGCGGCGTGTTTTCCCCTTTGTCGGATCCGACGATCCCGACATCGTGCTGGGCGCGACCTTCGGCGAAGACGCGGCGCTGACACGCATCGGCGATGAGATTCTCGCTTCCCATGTGGATCCGATCGTGGGTGCGATCGGCGACATCGGCCGGCTGGCCGTGCACGTGGCCTGCAACGACATCGCGACGGCCGGCATCGCGCCGCGTTGGCTTTTGCTCCTTGTGCTGGTGCCCCGGATCGAAGACGAGGAGCTTCTCGAACAGATCATGCGCGACGCCGCCGGCGCGGCCCGGGAGGTCGGCGCGGGCATCATCGGCGGGCACACGGGATATTCGGCCGGACTGACGCGGCCGCTGGTCGCCGTCACGGCGCTGGGCACCGCCTCGGGCCGAAAACCCGTGCTCACCGGCGGTGCCGAAATCGGCGACCTCGTGCTGGTCACCAAGGGCATCGCGCTCGAAGGAACGGCCATTCTCGCGCAGGACTTCGCCGACGTCGCGCGGGAGAAAGGCTTGAGCGAAAAAGACCTGGCGGAAGGCCGCGCCGTGATGGCGGCCGTGAGCGTCGTTCCGGAAGCGCTGGCTCTCTCGGAGCAGGGCGTGACGGCGATGCATGACGTGACAAGAGGCGGGCTTCTGGAGGCACTGCTTGAGATCGCCCACCTCTCAAAGGTGGGAATCGAGGTGGACGGGAACCGGCTTCCGATTCCCCCCGTTGTGACGCGGTTTGCCGAGGCGTTCCCGTTCGACCCGCTCCGCATGATCTCCTCCGGAACCCTGGCCGTCACCGTGCCGCCCGATCGGGCGGACGGCGCGAGCCGAGCCCTGAAGCGTTTAGGCACGCCCTCCGCCTACGTAGGGCGGGTCGTGGAGGGACAGGGCGTGCGGCTCGTCCGGGACGGCACGGCCGCCCGTTTCACCGAGATCCGCTGCGAAGAGGATGAGCTGGCCCGCCTGTGGGCCCTTCACCCCCGGAGCGGATGATGCGGCCGGAGTCCGGACGGAAGGCGGAATCGGAGGCGGGCCGTGAGGACGGATCCCGGTCGCTCGGTCGCCGCCGAAATGATGAGGGAGGTGTGCGTTGTTCATACTGATCGTGAAAGAACTGAGGAATCATGCGCCGTTCACCGTCTTCGGAGCGCTCACGGGAATTCTGCTGATGGTGTTTTGCCAAAGGCTGCCGAAAGAGCTATCCTACCGGATTTTCTACATCCTCCATCCGCTTCACGTCGTGCTCAGCGCGATGGTGACCGCCTCCATTTACGGAATTCATGAATGTGACTGCCTCAGCAAAAGGTGCCTGTTGGGACGATGCAATCTGTGGAAGCTTCTCCTCATCGGATATGCGGGCTCGGTCGGCATCGCCACCCTCAGCGACTCGGTCATCCCCTTCTTGGGCGAAACCCTGCTGGGCCTGCCCAACCGGGGGATTCATATCGGTTTCATCGAAAAATGGTGGCTGGTGAATCCGCTGGCCGTCGCCGGCGTCGCCTTCGCTCTCCTCAGGCCGGGGACCAAATTTCCGCATGCGGGCCACGTGCTGTTCAGCACCTGGGCGTCGCTTTTTCATATTCTGATCGCCGTCGGGGGAGCGCTCAGCGGCTGGTCTTACGCCATCATCTTCCTCTTCCTTTTCATCTCGGTCTGGCTCCCCTGCTGTTTGAGCGACATTGTGTTTCCGCTCCTGTTCGTGAAAAGAAGGCCGGCGCGGGTCCCATCGCCGTGAAAACACACGCGCTTCAAGGCCTGGAGGAAATCACGGGCTGGTTCACCGGATACGTCCGTTCGTATAAAAACGTCCGAGAAAGCGACCGGCGCAACGTCGTTCTCAAAGAAGAGCACACGTTCCGGGTCTGCGAGGAAATCCTGGAGTTGGGCGGGGAGCTCGGCCTGACGTCGAGCGCGCTCCGGCTGGCGGCGGCCGCGGCCCTTCTCCATGATGTCGGACGATTCGAGCAGTATGCCCGATACAAAACCTTCGCGGACGAAAAATCGGAGGATCACGCCCGGCTCAGCGTCGAAACGCTCCGGCGCCACGATGTCCTCCGGGGATTCAGCGACCCGGACAAGACGCTGATTTTCCGAGCCATCGAATGCCACAACCGGGCTTCGCTTCCGCCGGGAGAAAAGGAGCCGGCCCTCTTTTTCATCAAACTGCTGCGCGACGCGGACAAGCTGGATATCTGGAGAGTCGTCACCGACTATTATCGCCTGAAAAACGGCGCGCGCAACAGCGCCGTCGAACTCGATCTGCCCGATACCCCGGGGTTCTCGGAGGAAGTTCGCGCCGACCTGGTGAACGAACGGATCGTCGATATCGCCCACGTGAGGAATCTGAACGACTTCAAGCTTCTTCAGATCGGATGGATATTCGATATCAATTTCCCTCCCACCTTTCGCCGCGTCCGGGAGCGACGGTACCTGGAGACGATCCGCGGCGTTCTGCCCGAAACAGACGGGATCGGGGCGATCTTCGACGGGGCGATGCGCCGCCTGCTTCGAGAATGCGGTCTCCCGGCATAAAGCTCCTTCGGGAAAGCCCGCCGCCGGCCCTATCGATTCCAGAACCCTAAGCCGCGGGATGACACATCAAGAACGACCCGGCGACGGCTTGGGCTTGTATTGATGCCGCTTCTTGGCGGCCTCGACCGTGGCGGCAATCACGGGATAGACGCCGAAAGAACACGTCGGCTTCCTTCCCCGCCCGGAATCAAGAATTTTTCCTGAAGTGATCCAAAACAACCTGAAGGTGGCCGGAAAGCCTCTCGATGTCCCCCCTGGGCATTCCCGCGTAGCCGAACCGAAGACACCCGGGCGCCCCAAACACAGAGCCCGGGATGGCGCTGAATTTTTCAAGCTCTATGGCCTTCTCGACAAAAGCCCGATCATCCGCTTCGATCCCGGCGGGCAGCCGGGCCAGGATGCTGATGGCGCCGGAGGGAAAATCCGGGTCCCGGCCGGCCAGAACAAATCCCTTGTCCTTGAGAACGGAGAGCATGAGGCGGCAGCGCTCACGGAGCTCCTTTTTGACCTCGGTCAGGATCCGGGGCGGGCGGCCCTCCTCAAAATCCCCGACCTCCTTCCTCAAAATGTCCGCCAGCACCCGCTGCCCCAGGACGTTGGGGGAGGACGAGAACGACCGGATCATCTTGGGCATCCAGGAACCGGCGAACGTTTCATCGGCCGAGATCACATAGCCCACCCTCGCCCCGGGGATGAGGTATTCCTTCGAGGCCGAGCTGACCACCACGGTCCTCTCCGGAGCGAACGCCAGCATGGACTGTGGCTCGCCCTGATAACGGATGAAATTGTAGACTTCGTCGGAAACGATGATCACATCTCTCCTCTCGGCCAGATCGGCCAGATCGGACATTTCCTGTTCGGTCAAGACGTCGCCCGAGGGATTGTTGGGAAAGTTGATCAACAGGGAGCTGATCTCTTTTTCTTTGATCGTGCGCTCGAGTTTTTTGAAATCGATCCTGTAATCCCTGTCGAACAATTCGACGACCAGGGGATTTCCCCCTGCATTTCTTATGATGCCCTTATAGTTGCTCCAATAGAGAGACATCAACCCGACATTCCGTCGGAAAGCGATGAGATGCATGATGATCGACAGGCCTTCCGTCGCCCCGGAGACGATGGCCACGTGTCTTTTGTCCAGGCCGAAAGGAGAAAGCCCGGGCTTGCCTTTAAGTTTGTAGGCGTACGTCCAGAAACGCGCGACGAGGTCCCTGAGCTCTTCCAGGCCGGAGGACGGCCCGTAGAAAATCTCCTTCTCCGGGAAAATCCCCACGACCTGCCCCTGATCGCTGCGGACGAAATCCGGACGGGACGCGGCGATCTTCTTGGCCCGCGCGGCGATGGCCGGAATCACGGGCTCCGAGGCCACGGTCTGACGGATGCCTTCGGGCATGAGAGACCATATTTTTTTCAGAAGCGGAGAGGTCAATTCCTGCTTTTCCATGATGCGGTCCTCCGAGGCGAAATGAGAGAACGGCCAGATTTCTTTCTTTGAGGACAAGAAATGTGTTTTTCCGCTCGGCGCCGGCGACGAGCCCGGTATCGAAGGAAATCCGACCCTGCGCTCACAGACAAACATAAATCGGCGTTCCGGTGCTGTCAAGGCCGGCCATCGGGAACAAGATGCGGCCGGCCCGCGAAGGGCGCCCTCTCCCCTGTCGGGCCGCATTTGAGTGTATAATGAAAGGCGTCATGGAGGACATTATGGCCGGAACAGCCGCGAACACCCTGAGCCGTCTTTTTCTCGATTCCTGCCGGGCCCATAAGAAACCCGACCGGATGATTTTCAAAAAAATCGGGACCTGGACAAAGATGTCCACGGACGAAGTCGAGGCGGCGACCCGGCGCCTTTCGCTCGGATTCCAGGCCCTCGGCCTGAAGGCGGGTGACCGGCTGGCCATTCTCTCCGAGAACAGGCCGGAATGGGTCATGGTCGATTTCGCGGCGCTCTGCGCCGGCGCCGTCACCGTTCCCGTCTACACTTCTCTCCTTCCCGACCAGGTCCGCCACATCGTCGCCGACTCCGGCGCGAAATTCATCGTCTGTTCGGACCTTGAAATGTGGCGGAAGGTCGAGGCCGTTCGGAGCGCGCTCCCGGAGCTCGAGCGCGTCTTCGTCATCGAGGGCGATCCCCCGGCCGGGACGCACGCCCTCTCGGACGTCGAGGACATGGGCCGACGCATCGAGACCCAGCAACCCGGCGGCTTCGAAAAGGCCGTGGAGTCGGTCCGTCCCGCGGACCTGGCCTCGATCATCTACACCTCGGGGACGACCGGCCTGCCCAAGGGCGTCATGCTCAGCCACGCCAACTTCACGAGCAACGTCCGATCCCTGGCCGATTTCATCGATTTTCGCGACACCGATACGGGGCTGTCCTTTCTTCCTCTGTCTCACGTTCTCGAGAGGACCGCCACCTTCCTCCTCTTTCACGTCGGCGCGTCCATGGCTTACGCCGAGAGCATCGAGGCCGTCGCCTTGAACATGGCCGAAATCCGGCCGACGATCGTCGTCAGCGTGCCAAGGCTCTTCGAGAAGATCTACGCGCGGATCATGGACCAGGTCATGGCCGGATCGCGCCTCAAAAGGATGATCTTCGTCTGGGCCCTGGCCACGGGGAAGAAACGCGCGGCGAGGACGGTCGCCGGCGAATCGGTTCCCCCGCTTCTCGCCCTCAGAAATGCCCTGGCCAAAAAGATAGTCTTTGCGAAAATCTCGGCCCGGACAGGGGGCCGGATCCGGTATTTCATCTGCGGCGGGGCGCACCTTTCCAAAGACATCATGGAGTTCTTCTACGCCCTGGGACTCCGGATCATGCCGGGATACGGTCTGACGGAAACCTCGCCCGTCCTCACCGGGAGCACTCCGTCGCGGGTCCGGTTCGGCTCTGCGGGCGTGCCCATTCCCGGGGTCGAGCTGCGCATCGCCGAGGACGGAGAGATTCTGGCCCGCGGCCCGAACGTCATGATGGGCTACTACAAGAACGAGGCCGACACGCGGGAGGTCCTGAAGGACGGATGGCTTCACACCGGCGACATCGGCCGGCTCGACGAGGACGGATTCCTCCACATCACCGACCGCAAAAAGGACATCATCGTCACGTCCGGCGGCAAGAACATCGCTCCCCAGCCGATCGAAAGCCTCGTCCAGGCCAGCCCCTACATCTCCGGCGCGGTCGTCGTCGGGAGCAGCCGCAAATTCATCTCGGCCTTGATCGTCCCCGAATTCGAGAAGCTCGAACTCCTGGCCCGCGAGAGGGGCTGGGAATTCCGGGACCGGGCTGATCTCTGCCGGCGGCCCGAGGTTGCGTCGTTCCTCCTCGATGAGGTCAACCGGATGACCCCCGGCCTGGCCGCCTACGAAAGAGTCAAAAAGATCGCCGTCCTGGACCGCGATTTCGACATCGGGATGGGCGAAGTGACGCCCACCCTCAAGATCCGGCGGAACATCGTCGAAAAGAAGTACGCCGCCTTCATTGACGCCCTCTACGATTAACTGTAAGTCCTTTTCAACCGCCCGCCGGCAACTTCAGCTTGCGCAGCAGTTCCTGGAAGCGAGGGTCAGGGCCAAAACGGCGTCGGTCAGCGCCAGGAAGAAAACTTCAACACGACGAAAATATCCATGACGAGGTGGGAGAGGGCGACGAGCGCCGGGGCCGTTCTTTCACATTTTGTCTTGAGAAAAGGGAAAAAGACAACAACCGAAAACAAAGCAAAAAAATATTATAACGAGCATGAAGATAAAGGTCGCCCTCACGTCTTCGCGTCGCGAGGCGATCTTCCAGGCGGCCATCCCGACCGCGGCGTGGGGCAGGAGCGTTATGCCGTCACCAGGCGCGCATTATGGCATTTTTTCCGGGAACGGCCGGAGCTTTGTTTCGACTCTTGACTTTCGGAGAACTTAAAATTAGGCTTTGTACAAGAGAAAAGTTTGTAAAATAGGAGGGGGACATGAAGCCTATGAGTCGGTTTTTGCTGTTTTCCTGCTTTCTTTTTCTATTCATCCCCACGGCCGCCTATCCGTCGGGGATGTCGCTTGGTTTCCGGCTTTACGGCGGTCTGCACTCCATAGCCGGAGGAGATCTGAATTCAGGCCTGTCGGGCCTGAGCAGACTGCTTGAAATCCAAGCCGGTCAGGCCGGGATGAGCGTGGACGGGTCTTTTCAAGACGTCAGCTGGAGCTTGACCGGCGGCTTGGATCTCATTCTGCAATTCACGCCCTGGCTCGGCCTGGAGATAGGCGGCGGGTATTGCCAGGCTTCACGAGAGTCCGTCGTCCGGTACAATGGCGCGCCGGATGCGGGGCAATGGACGATCAAGCCAACGGCCGCGGCATTCCCGGTACGGGCCGGGCTCACTCTCCTCGTGCCCCTCGGCTCCGGACTGTCTTTGTCCGCCCACGGCGGAGCGGCGTACTTTCTCGCTTCCGCGAAAACATCGTTCCGGCTGGAGAGCGAAGCGACCGGGCAGTGGAGCCAGGAAACCCAGGATACGACCGCCCGGGGAATCGGCTGGTACGGCGGAGTGGGCCTTGAAATCCGCATATCCCGCGGCCTTTTCTTCCTGATCGAGGCCCAAGGACGGCTGGCCAGGATCGACGGTTTCGAGGGCGATCTCAGCGCCTCCAACAGCTTGGGGGCGGAGGACAACCGTTCGGGGACTTTATACCATTTCCGGGTCAACCTGCCCCCAGGCTATTCGGAATCAGGCGTGAACTTGCTTTATATCTTTGAAACAGCGCCCGCGGGCGGGGGGTTGACGGATGTCCGCCCGGCTCAGGTGGATTTCGGCGGATTCGGCGCGGCGGTCGGCCTCATGATCCGGCTCTAGCGGCCGGGGTCGAACTTGTCATCAAGCCGCATTTAAGGAGATTGAAAAATGAAAAAGCCATCGAAAGGGATTGTGATGGGCATCCTCTTTCTGGGGATGACCATGGGTCTGGCCTCGGGTTATGGAGCCGGAGTGATCTCCGTTTCTTCGGCCGCATTCAAACCGAACGATCATTACATGGCCTCTCTGAACTGGTACGCCTACGCAAACCAAGCGTATTTTGACAGCGGATACCCCAATAGCGGCTACATGGAAGCCCCGGTATTCCTGCCGAACTTGGCGACCGTGACCGGATTCGTGGCCGTAGTGACGGACAACGGGACCGGGCCGGATGATGAGATCCACGTGTCCCTGCGCAGGCAAAACATACAAACCGGCATGTCCGAAATCCTGGCCTCCGTTTACACCTCCTCGAGTTTCGCCTTGGCCTCCCGACAAACGCTCACCGACACCTCCATCTCCAACGCCGTCGTGGACAACGACACTTACACCTATTCCGTCCTTGTCCGGTTTTACATCCCCCGTTCCTATCTCAGGCTTCATGGGGTGAAAATCCAGCACTGGTCGGTGCTCTGATCGCCGCCCTGGCAGCGGCGGCTTGAGGACATCTGCTTCAACGTTCAACATCCCGGGCCCGTCCTTCGAATCGCCTTTCAGGTCGCCGATCCTGTGTCGCCGGGCGGCGATGACGAACGACTCCCGGATCGGTTCGTTGGGAGGTTCTTCCAAACCCGTACATTTTTGGAATAGAAACTTGTCTTAGGCATCTTCGATCGGCAAGCCGAAAAGAACGCGCAGATACACCGTCCAGGCGCGCCATGTCGTCTTGTTTTTGAATGCGCGCCCGAAGAGTGCCCTGTCATCAATCGCTTCAATGATATTCATGGAACCGGCTCAAATTGACTCATCAAATAACATCTTGACTTTGATATATTGCTTTGATAAATATTTCTTAGTTTCAAGAGGGAGGTTAAAATGAATAAATCTTTAAATGCCGTTCTCATTGCTGCCCTTCTCTTAGCTACCTGGAGTTGTGCCACACTTTTTAAAGGCACAACTGAGGATGTAATATTTTCCTCTAATCCAGATCCTGCTGAAGTCTGGGTTAACGGCGCAAAATTAGGCGTAACCCCTTGCACGCTTAATCTTGAAACAAAGCAAAGGTACACAATTGAATTCAGGAAAGAGGGATTCAAAACTGAAATCAGGAATCTAACAAACCATGTCGGCGCCGGCTGGATCGTTCTTGACGTGGTAGCCGGCTTGGTCCCTGTAATTGTAGACGCTGCTACTGGGGCTTGGTATACCTTTGACCAGAAAACTGTTGACGCTATGTTGAAAAAACAGCAGCCATAGCAACAAAATAATATCGGATTTGACATTTTAGCGTTCCTTTTCGTGGTTGCTCGCCATTGGGAGCGCCGGACTTTTCTTAATAGTCTTTGTCGATTCATCCTTGCAGTATAAATCGCGCGAGGATGCCCCAGGATGGACGATCTTCGC
>JAFGAV010000032.1 GCA_016933515.1 Candidatus Aminicenantota bacterium | reverse complement strand
GACATCCCCGTCTTGGTCAGCTTGGTCGCCGAATCCACGGCCCGGGCGATCCCGAAATCGGTCAAGACGGGCGTTCCGTCGCGGCGGAACATGATGTTCTCGGGCTTGATGTCCCTGTGGACGAAGCCCTCGGCGTGGGCGTAATCCAGACCCCTTCCTACCTGGAGGACGATGTCGAGCGCCGCTTCGGGACTCAAAGGGCCTTGTTTGATTCTCTCCTTGAGGCTCTCCTCCAGGTATTCCATGACGATGTAGTTGTGGTCGCCTGCGCGTCCGACGTCGTGGATGGGGACAATGTTCGAGTGGTGAAGGTTGGCCGCGGTCTCGGCCTCCTTGAGAAAGCGCTGGATGAATTGCTTGTCGGCCAGGAGAACGGGGGAAAGAACCTTGACCGCCACGCGGCGGTTGAGCCGCTCCTGGACGGCGAGATAAACCGTAGCCATGCCGCCCGCCCCCACCTCGCGCTCGATTCTGTAACCCGGAATCAGCGGGAAATCCGTCATGCTCTTCTCCTTCAGTCAACTTGGAGGGGGAACCCGCTTCGCGTTTTCCCCTTCCGACGGTCGCTTCGCTCCCTGCCTCCCTTTCTCGCGCGGGGCATGGACCCCGCTCTGCGACCAAGGGGGGCATACCCCCTTGGAACCCCCGACGACAGGCTCCCCGCGGCAAGCCGCGGGGCATATGCGCCGGTCGTCAACTTGGAGGGAGAACCCGTGACTGGCCGTCATCCCGGGTTTCGCTTTTCTTCTTGTGAGTCCTTACGGGCAAAACATAAGGCCGCGGATTTTTAGCCAGCGCAGAGGTTTCATTCATGCTTACGATCAGACCCTGGCGCAGATCCACGAACCACCGGAGGCCTTCGTCGGATTCCTCGCTTCCTCCCGGCTCACGGTCAGAGGTCCAGATTAACGAGGGGATGTTGCCGAAGCGGTCGGAGACATGCCCTCCGGATTCGTTCCGCTCAGCCCTCAGAAGGGATGCCGCTTCTTCCAGCGTGGGAAGGCGCCAGTCCGAGTGCCTGCCGACCGCCCGGTCATTCAGGTCTTGGATATGCTTCGATGCATCATCAAACAACCCGGCCGGCTGATCCGATGACGCATACCACATCAATCCCGTGTAGCGGGCGACAACGAATCCTAATTCCGGCTCCTGTGCAATAAATTCCTCTTCAAACTGTCCTCCGAGATTCCATTCGCCGGCGAAAAATCCCCGCATCTCGAACATCTTTTTCGCTTCTTCTTCGGAGAGATCCTGCGGGTTGCTCCTCAAGGGGATAGATCCGAATGACCCGTCTGGGTCCTCCGGTTCAATTTTAGCGGGCTCGACTTTCTCCACAGACTCGTCAGCCTTACTTTTACTGAAAAAGCCGGACAACCGGGGAAACAGAGTCTCGTCCCTCAGCCCCGCGACGAGCAGCACGACAGCCGCCGCTAGAAGGGCAAAAAGGGGCGCCAGGACCCACCGCCTGCGCCGTTTTCCTCCGGCCCGGACAGCCTTGGGAATCCGCTCAAGCTTCAGCCCCCGCACCCGGTCGTACTTTCCGTACTCGAGAAGGACGACGGTGATGTTGTCGTCTCCACCGCGACGGTTGGCCAGGTTGACCAGGTAACGGGCCGCCTCCCGGATGCTCGACGTCCCCTGGAGGGCGCGGGCCATTTCTTCAGGGCGCACGTAATTCGACAGCCCGTCCGAGCAGAGGAGGAGGGCATCCCCCTTTTCGAGATCGAACGTCCTTACGGGATCGACTTCCAGCCCCTCCTCGCCGTTCACGGACTTGTAGACGATGTTCTTGTGGGCGTAGCCAGCGGCCTCCTCGGGCTTGAGGGCTCCAGCCTCCAGGAGTTTCTGGAGCATGGTGTGGTCGCGGGATTTCTGCTCGACGGACGACCCCCGGAGATGGTAGAGGCGGCTGTCGCCGAGGTTGGTGAAATGGACTTCCGGAGGACGGACGACGGCCATGGAAACGGTGCTTCCCACCATCATTCCCTCGTAGCGGTCGCGCGACAGCTCCCCCACACGCCTGTTGGCCAGGACGAGGCAGTCCTCGATGAGCTCGTCGGGGGGAAGCCGCTTCCTGTTCAGGTCGAAGAGCTTCCGCACGGCCTGGACGACGATGCCCGAGGCGAAATTCCCGCCGATGTAGCCGCCCATGCCGTCGGCCACGACGAGGACGGCCAGGTCGTCGTAAATCCTGGCGAAGAGGCTGTCTTCGTTTTTCTCCCGGACCATGCCCACGTCGGTCAGCCCGGCGATTTTTAGGTGTTTCATTTCCGCTCCTTATGCGGATCAACGCTTTTTCTTCAGAACAACGGCCAGCAAAACAAGAAGGAGCGCCGCTGCAACTCCCGCCAGGACCAGGTGGAGCGTCTTCCCCTTGCGCTCCCGCGCCTCTTTCTCTTTCCGCAACTTCTCCTGCAGAGCCGCCTCCTCCTGCTGCTTCCTCTGCTCACGGTCGATCTGCAGCACGAGCTCGGACGGAATCTTGGACTCCTTGGCCGACAGATAGGGCTTTTCGCCCGCGATCTCCTTGCCCATATAAGGAATGACAACGCGCAAGGCGTGCCACCGGTCGTCCATGGGGAAGGGCGTCGTGAATTCCACCATGAGCTGGGAGTGGAGAAGGTCCGAGATCCGCTTGTAGATCGCCGTCAGGTCCCGGGGCTCGGGCGCGGCGTAGTAATTCGCCTCGGTCCGGCGGGCCATGTCGGTCAGCATTCCCGAATCGATCTTGTCCCCGAGCCCGATGGTGTAAATCGAGACGTTGAGCGCCCTGGCCCGTTCGACGACTTCGTCGAGCTTGCGGCGGCTTCGGTTTTCCCGGCCGTCCGTGAGGGCCAGGACGGTCTTGACGGCGTTCGGGGGAGTCGCGGCCTGCATCTCCACGGCGCGATACACAGCGTCGAGAAGAGCCGTGTCCGAACCGACGGCGGTTTTACGGATTCCGGCGCTGAGGGCCGCCGAATCGGGAGTGAATTCGGAGACGACATAGACCTGGGTGTCGAAGGCGATGGTGGCAGCCTGGTCGCCCTCACGCATCTTTTCAACGAATTCCACGGCTCCATCACGGGCTTTCTTTATGGCCTCGCCCTTCATGCTGCCGCTTTTGTCCAGGACGATGACGCTGAAAATGGGCGATTCCCGGCTGTCCTGGGGGACCACGGCAACGTTTTTCAGAAGTCGCTTTTCCTCATAGAGCTTGAGGCGGCTGACATCAACGGGGACCGGCGCTCCCCATTTGTTCTCCACGGAAATGACCATCTTGACCTTTGGAAAAGACCTGAGACTGATGCTTTTAAAACGAATTTCCTGCGCGCCGAGCTCCGATACCAGAAAGACACAGCCCAACATCAGGAAAAAACTTGGTGATTTAAATCTCATTCTCCCCTCCCTCGCCTTGCCTCCCGACGGACACAGCGTCCGGGGAAGCGGACTCCAACAATAGAATTCCCGATAAACAAAACAGGCCGGTCGGACGGCGGACGGACACGCACCACAGCCGATAGCCTCGGCGCCTAGAAACGCGCCCGTCAGATCAACCGGAACTGAAGTTTGATCAATCCGACGATGATCTCATCCCCGCTCTTGAGCTCCTTCTGGGCCTGGACTTTTTCGCCGTTCAGGATGACGGGGTTCGTCTGGCTGAGGTTTTCGACGGCGAACTTGTTGCCCAGGAAGACGATCTTGGCGTGCTCCTTGGAAACCGAGGCGTCCTCGAGAATGACGTCGCCCCGGACCCGGCCGATGACCGTCTCGAATCCCAGGGGGAAGCTCTTGCCGGACTGGCTTCCGGTCATGACGCGCAGCTCAGCCAGCATGCTCGGGACCTGCTTGGTCTTCATGCCTCCGACCTGGCGCTCGATCTCGGCCGTGCTGACCTGGCGGGTGCGATCGTAGGAAGGTGCCGCGGGCGCGGAGGGAACGGGCGGAGCGCCCGGGGCGGCCGAGGGAGGCTGCATTGAAGCGGCCGGCGCCTCAGGCGCTTTGGGCTTGCGGAGGATGACGGCGATGATGGCCCCGACGATGACCACGATGAGGCCGATGAGGCCGATGAGAAGCAGATTGACCCCGGCTTTGCACTGCTCGCCCGTGGAGACCCATTGACCGTTCTGACAGCGGGCCACGACGATCTCGGAGCCGTCCTTGCACTTCTGAGTCCTCGTCTCGCCGTCGCGGCATCCGCCGCCGGCCGCTACCCGGTTCAGCTCTCGGAGAAAAGGCTCCTGGTCCTCGGGAAAAATCTGGACGACGCCCGTCACGTCCCACTGCGTCTGGGGCGCGGGAAGCGTGTTGGCGACAATCTTGATTTTCTTGTCGCTGTTGTCCATGAGAACGTAGAAACCCCTCTCGCCCGGCGATGACGGGATGTTCACGTCCACGACCTCGCCCGTGATCATGACCTGGAGGTTATAGTAGCGCGAGGGGCTCTCCAGGATGTCGCGGACCAGGACCTGTTGGGTCTGGGCCGCAAGAGAAAACGCCGCAACCAACAGGACAGAAACCAACAGAACTTTAACCCACCTCATGTCCATAGTTCTCTCCTTTTAATGAATTTTCTCTCTGTTCTTTTCTGAATAACACCGCCCCCGGCCTATATTTATAGAGTAAATCAGAACACTTTGTAAATAGTTTTTTCCCATTTGTCGCTTTTTGTCGTATTTTGTCCGTTTATTATCAATATTTTCTCTTTATTCCGGTGCCGTTATGCTTAAATTCTCGTTGGTACGTTCTTTTTTCCTTCTCTTAATCAGATCCAATCTTTAGATCGCTTCAGCTCAACCGATGAACAAATTGAGACGGAGGGCCTTGCGGGGCAACGGGACCGGCGTTTACTTGGTTAGGAAACTGTGGTACAAGTATTTTTGATTCTTGAGTCCGATGGTCAACGACAGATTGTTCAACGGCATCCTCTATCCCCTGCTCTTTCTGAACGTTTTTTTTCTTTGCGCTCTCGTTGCCTCGCGGTTGTTTCTGCGGGGCGAAACGATCGCCGTCCCCGACGTGGTGGGCAAAACCTACGCCGAAGCCGGGGAGGAGCTGGGCCGAAAGAAAATTTCCCTCCAGATCCGCGATCGGCAATTCGACGACCTCCTGCCCAAGGGCGCGATCGTCTCTCAAAGCCCCCCGCCAGGGTCCCGGATCCAGATCCTGCGGCCCGTGCGCGTCGTTCTCAGCCGCGGCAGCGAAGAAGTCGTCGTCCCCCGCCTCATCAACCGCAGTCTGGAGGCTGTGACGCCCGAGCTTCGGGCGATGGGCTTGGCCAAGGGGCGCGTGTCGTTCATCCACACCGCCCGGTATCCGGCGGGCCGCATCATGGCCCAGTCTCCTCCGGCCGAAACCCCGGTGCAGAGGGATTCCGCCGTGGACATGCTCGTCAGCCAGGGTGCCCTCGAGGAGAAATACGTCATGCCCGACCTTCTGGGCCGTCCGGCCGAGTCCGTCCGCCGCCAGCTCGCCTCCCAGGGATTCAACCTCACCTACAGCGGCTCGTCCTACTATCCCGGGCTCGAGTCCGGAACGATCATCCGGCAGACGCCACCCAAGGGGCACGCCGTCCATAAAAGGACGATCATTTCCGTGGAGGTGAGCCGATGAGCGTCCGCCTGGCGCCTTCCATCCTGTCGGCCGACCCGACGCGCCTCCTGGAGGCCGTCCGTATCGTCGAGGGCCTCGGCGCCGACCTCATTCACGTGGACGTCATGGACGGCCACTACGTCCCCAACCTGACCTTCGGTCCGGGACTGGTGAGCGCCCTGAAAAAAATCACCCCCCTCCCCCTGGACGTCCATCTCATGGTCGACGAACCCGAGCGCATCATTCCCCTTTTCCTCAAGGCCGGCGCGGACTGGCTGTCCTTCCACCCCGAAGCCTCGACCCATGTCCACCGCGACCTTCACCAGATCAAGGACGCGGGGCGGAAGGCCGGCCTGGTCCTCAATCCCGCCTCCCCCCTCGACCTGCTCTCGGAGATTCTGCCCGATCTCGACTTCGTCCTGGTCATGTGCGTCAATCCCGGATGGGGTTCGCAGGATTTCATTCCGGCCTGCCGGGACAAGATCCGGCGGCTCAAAAAGCGCATCGCCGGCGCGGGGTTGACCGTCCCCATTTCCGTCGACGGCGGCGTCAAGGCCGACAACATCGCCGCCCTGGTCTCGGACGGCGCGGAAATCCTCGTGGCCGGTTCGGCCATATTCTCCGAAACCGATCCGGGAAAGGCGTTCACGCGCCTTGCGCGTCTGGCCCGGGAAGGACAAAAAGCGTGAAGGTCCTCGTCACCGGCGCGGCGGGCTTCATCGGCTCCCACCTCTGCCGCGCCCTTGCCGATCAAGGCCATGAGGTGACGGGCGTGGACGCGTTTACGGATTTTTATCCGCGCTGGATGAAAGAGAGCGCCCTGAAGCCGCTCATCTCCCGGCCGGGCTTCACGTTTCTCTCCGAAGATCTCAACCGCATCGACCTTCGCGCCCTCCTCGACGGCCAGGACGCCGTCTTCCACTTGGCCGCCCAGGCCGGGGTCCGGCAGAGCTGGGGCCGGACTTTCGAAACCTATGTTCTCAACAACATCCAGAACACCCAGCGCCTCCTCGAAGCGGCCCGGGACATCCGCCCGGCCAAGATCGTCTACGCTTCCTCCTCCTCGATATACGGCCTGACGCCCGATCTGCCCATGAAAGAGACAAGCCCGGTCGCGCCCCTCTCCCCCTACGGGGTCACCAAGCTGGCCGCCGAGCACCTTTGCACTCTGTATCAGAAGAACTACGGCCTTCCGGTCGTCTCCCTCCGGTTTTTCACGGTCTACGGCCCCGGCCAGCGGCCGGACATGGCCTTTCACCGGTTCCTGAAATCCGTTCTCGAAGACCGCGAAATCGTCGTCTACGGAGACGGGAGCCAAACACGCGATTTCACCTACGTGGACGACATTGTCGCCGCCTGCCTGTCCGCCCTCGTTTCAGGCCGGGACGGCGAGGTGTACAACGTCGGCGGCGGCCACAGGGAGCGGCTGTCAAACGTCATCTCCCTGCTCGAGGACGTCTGCGGCCGCCCGATTCGGCGCCGCTTCGAGGACAAGCAGAAAGGGGACGTCCCCGACACGCTGGCCGACATCGACAAAGCCCGCCGCGACCTGGGCTACAGCCCCCGCGCCGGGCTGCGCGACGGTCTGTCGCGGGAATGGGAGTGGATTCGAACACTCTACGATTCCGGTCGGCACGCGACTCAAGAATAAAGGATAGAACTTCATGAAACGCATCGGTCTCAGCGTGGCCTTCGTGCTCGTTGCCCTCATGCTCTTTTCCGCTTGCGCCAAGAAGAAAACGCCCGAACTCACGCCGGAGCAAGCGGCCTCGGACGAAACTCTTTACAAGCTCGGGGAAGAGCTGATCAAAAAAGACCCCGAGAAAGCCCGCCTCTATCTGAGGCAGGTCATCGATTCCTTTCCCAAGAGCTTTTACGCCCAGCGGGCCAAGCTGGCCATCGCCAATTCCTATTTCGACAAGGGCGACGAATCCAGCATGATCCTGGCGGCGGCCGAATACCGGGAGTTCATCACGCTTTTCCCCTACAGCCCCTCGGCATCGGTCGCCCAGTTCCGCCTGGGGATGACCTTTTTCGTCAAAGCCCTCAAGCCGGGACGGGATCAGTCCAAGACGCGGTTGGCCCTGAATGAATTCAAGAAAGTCACCGATCAATACCCTCTCAGCGAGGAAGCCAAGGAGGCGAAAAAGAAAATCCAGGAGTGCGAAGAGCGGCTGGCGGAGCACGAATTCATCGTCGGGCGTTTTTATTACCGCCGGAAAGTCTATCGCGCGGCCGTCAAGCGGCTGACCGACATCCTGACGACGTATCCTTTTTATTCCAAGCTCGACCAGGTCTATTACCTGCTGGCCGATTCCTATCTCCAGAGCGGCAAGGTCGAGGAAAGCCGGCCGTTCTTCACCAAGCTCGTTTCGGACTACCCCCAGAGCCCCTGGGCGCCCAAGGCCCAGGCGCGACTCCGCGACATCGAGCAAAAAACAGGCGAAAAAACCCAATCCGAGTGAAGGAGGACATCATGTCCCGAACCGGAAAACACGTTTGGACCGCTGCCGGATGGACAGCCCTCTTTCTCTTTTTGTCCGCTCCTCTGGCGGCCCAGCAGGGGCCGGAAGGATTGAGCGTCAAGGCCGGCGTGGGGATGGAATACCTCAACCGGACGGTCTCCTGGGACGAAAACGCCTTCACCTCCGGGCTCAAGGGGATTCTCCTCGCCTTTCAAGCCGAGGTCGAGGCGCGTCCCGGTCTTTCGGCCTGTTTTCAGGCGGGCTACGCCCTTTCCGATTTCGGCGGCCTTGTCTTCCGGGGGCTTCCGTTCTCGGTCGAGTACCAGGCCGGAGCGACGGGCGGCCTTCTTCTCGGAGCGGGGATCAAAGCCCGCGCCTCGGCGTCTCCGTCGTTCGACATCGAGATCGCGGCTTCTTTCGACGCCTGCTTCGGATTTCCCGGAGAGTGGGCTCTCGAAGGGCTGGCCGTCGAGGGCTCTCTGGACGGCCGCTCGTCATGGATGAGAATCGCCGCCGGTCCCGTGGTGTGGTACAAAGGGCTGTCCTATTACGTCTATCCTTTTGTCCGGGTCCAGTACACCGCCCTGTGGGGCTCGTTCCGGATGACGGAGACGGTCGCCTCGCTCGGGGGGACGGAAAAAAAGGCCGTCTCGGGCCGGGGCCTTGTGGCGGTGTCGCTCGGAGCGCTCAGCGAAATCACCGAAGCCATCGGCCTCAAGGCGGAGGTGACCGCAATCCCCCGGAGCGGGGGCCTGGATATAGGCGCCTCCGGCCGGGTGGTTTTTTCTTTTTAGCGGAGGGAGAGAGATGAAAAAATCCGTCGTCTCATGGATCGCTGCCGCGGCGGCCGTTCTGGTCTTCGTCGCCGTCCCGCTCCGCCCCGGAGCCGCGGGAAGCGGGAATCCCGGATCAGCCGCCGTTTCCCCGGACGGGAAAATCGCCCTTCCGAATCCGGACAGCGGCCTTCGCTTCGTCCCCGGCCGCGTGCTTCTCCGGTTCAAGAAGGGAATTCCTTCCTGGATGTCCGAACTCTGGATCGCTTCCTACAACGCCCGGGAAATCGGCCGTCTGCACCAGATCCGGACCCACATTCTCGAGCTGAGCGAGGGCGTCTCGGTCGAGGAGGCCGTGGCCGCCCTGAACAGGCACCCCGAAGTCGACTTCGCCGAGCCGGATTACATCGCTTCGGCCAATGTGACGCCCAACGACACATTCTTCGGCTATCAATACGCGCTCTACAACTCCGGCCAGCCCATCTCCATCCCCGGCAGCCCCACGGGCAAACCCTCGGCCGACATCAAGGCCACGGCCGCCTGGGAGGAAACACGGGGCGACTCCGAGGTCGTCGTCGCCGTGGTGGACACCGGAGCGGACCTGCTTCATCCCGATCTGGAGAACAAGTTTGCCGGCAGCGGCCGGGATTTCATCAACGAAGACTTCGACGCCTCGGACGACCACGGCCACGGAACATGGATCTCCGGCATCATCGGCGCCGAGACGGACAACAACCTGGGCGTCGCCGGCGCGGCCTGGAATTGCCGCCTGCTCCCGGTCAAGGTCCTGGATGAAAACGCCGAAGGGGCGTATTCCACGATCGCCGAGGGCATTCTTTGGGCCGTCGACAACGGGGCCGACATCATCAACCTCAGCCTGGGTTATTCGGAAGACAGCCTCGCCCTCAGCGACGCGGTCGCATACGCCTACGAGCAGGGCGCGGTGCTGTGCGCCGGGACGGGAAACACGGGAAGCGCGGTCGAATACCCGGCGGCATACGACGATTACTGCCTGGCCGCGGCCGCGACCGACTACAACGACGCCCGCCCGCCCTGGTCCAACTTCGGCCCGGAGGTCGACGTCGCCGCTCCGGGAGCGAGCATCTTCAGCACGTTCCCGCGTGGCCATTTCGGACCGGGGTCCTTGGATTACGGTTTCTCCGACGGCACGTCCGCCGCGGCGGCCCACGTTTCCGCGCTGGCGGCCCTGATCATCAGCGTCAAGCCGCTCCTGACGCCCGCCGAAGTCATGGACATCATCCGGTTCTCCTGCGACGACGTCAACGAAGAGACCGATCCGGAGTGGGACGAATTCCTGGGCTACGGCCGCCTCAACATGGAGAAGGCCCTGGTGCCGATCGTCATCAAAAACCGTTCCGGTGAATGATCACCTTCCTCCGCATCAGAAATCTGGCGACGATCGAGGACCTGTCCCTCGACCTGGATGACGGATTTTCGATCCTGACCGGAGAGACGGGCGCGGGAAAATCCATCATCATCGACAGCATCCGCCTGATCCTCGGCGACAAGGGCTCATCGGAACTGGTCCGCACGGGGGAAGCCGAGGCCGTCGTCGAGGCGGGATTCCGCGATGCGGACGCTTCCGTACCGCTTCCCGGCTCCGACGCGGCGGAAGGAGAGCTGTGCCTGCAGCGGCACGTCGGACGCCAGGGGACGGGCAAGGCCTACGTGGGCGGGGTCCTTGTCCCGGCCAAGAAAATGAAAGATTGCGCCGGCGGCCTGGTGGACATCTACGGCCAGCACGATCACGTCTTTCTCTTGAACCTGGACAACCATCTCGACTTCCTGGACGGTTTCGGCCGCACCCTCGATCTGCGACGCGAAACCGCCCGCCTGGCCCGGGAGCTTCGCAAGCGCCATCGGGAAATCCTGGACCTCGAGGAGACGCTGCGGGACTCGAGCCGCCGTCTCGACTTTCTCGAGTTTCAGATCCGGGAGATCGAGGCCGCGGACCTTAAGCCGGGGGAGGAGGACGCGCTTCACCGGGAGCGCCACGTCCTGAAAAACGCCGAGAAAATCGCGTCCCTCGCCGCCGAAGCCCTGGAAATCGCCTACGACCGGGAGGATTCGCTGTCCTCGCTTCTCTCCCGGCTGCGGGCCCTCCTCGACGAGCTCGGAACGTTCGATCCCTCCCTCAAGGACATCCGCGACTCGCTGGAGCCGGCCGACATCGCCCTGCGGGAGGCGGTCGGCCTTCTGCGCCGATCCCGGGAAAGGCAGGCCGTCTCTCCCGAGGCGATCGAGACCGTGGAAGAGCGCCTGAGCCTGATCGAAAAGCTCAAGAGAAAATACGGCCGGGACATCGCCGACATCACGACCGCTCATCTCCGGCTCGTCGAGGAGCGGGACCGCCTGGCCCACGGCCGGGAAAGGCTCGAGACGCTCAACGCCGAGACCGACGGCCTGTTCGGCGAATATTCCGAGAGCGCGTCGCGGCTCTCCAAAAAGCGGCGCGCGACGGCCCGCGAGCTCGCGCATCTCGTCGAAAAGGAAATCGCCCTCCTGGGGATGAACAAGGCGCGCTTTGAAATCCGGATCGAGTCCGCTCCCGCGGACCGGACGCATCCGGACAAGGCGCGGGACAGCGGACTGGACGATGTCGAATTTCTCATCAGCCCCAATCCCGGCGAGGAGGTCCGCCCCCTCCGGAAAATCGCCTCGGGCGGCGAACTGTCCCGGGTGATGCTGGCCCTCAAGTCTCTCGGACGGGACCAGGACGCCCCCCGGACGCTGATCTTCGATGAAATCGACGCCGGCATCGGAGGCAAAACCGCCGATTTCATCGCCCGGAAGCTCAAAGAACTTTCCGGGCGGCACCAGGTCCTGTGCATCACCCATCTGCCCCAGATCGCCTCTCATGCCGATCATCACTTCCGGATCGACAAGCGCGTCGAGAAGAGTCGGACGTTCACCACGATCAAGAAGCTCGGTTTCGAGGAGCGGGTCGGGGAGATCGCCAGGCTGATCTCCGGCCAGCGCGTCACTCCGTCGGCTCTGGAAAACGCCCGAGAGATGCTCCTCCACAACCGCGGCGCGAAGCCGAAGGCCGAGGCCGGGACGGAATCCTAGGGACGCAGAATGCCGGCCGGCCTGTTCACCATCCACACTTTCGGATGCCAGATGAACGAGCACGACTCCGAGCGCCTGGCCGGGCTTCTGCGGGAAGCGGGATACGAACCCTCCCCCGCCCCCGAGGAGAGCGACCTCGTGGTGGTCAACACGTGTTCAGTGCGCGCCAAGTCCGAGGAGAAGCTTTTCTCGCTCCTGGGACGGCTCGCCTTCCGGAAAAAGCGCCGCGCCTTCCGCCTGGCCGTCGTCGGATGCACGGCCCAGATCCACGGCGAACGGATCATGGCCCGCGTCCCGGAAGTGGATTACGTCCTGGGACCGGAAAGCGAATCCCGCCTGCCCGAACTTCTGTCCCGCGGAATCGGGAAAGCCGTGGCCCTGGAACAGAGCGCCGCCTGGCGGGAAAGCGAGCCCAGGACCGTGCCGCGCGCCAGCCCGGCGAGCGCCTATGTCACGATTATGGAAGGGTGCGACAATTTCTGCACCTACTGCATCGTTCCCTATGCCCGGGGCCGCGAGAAATACCGGCCCGCGCGCCTGGTCCGAGCCGAGGTCGAGTCCCTGGTCCGGGACGGATACAAAGAAATCACGCTTCTGGGACAGAACGTCAATTCCTACCGCGATCCTGAGGGCGGGCTCCCGTTCTCCGGACTGCTCTGCGACGTCGGGAGCCTCGCGGCCGGGATATGGCTCCGCTTTCTGACGAGTCATCCCAAAAATTTCGGTTCCGACCTCATTGCGGCCCTGAAAACCGTCCCTGCGCTCTGCCGCCAGATCCATCTCCCGCTCCAGTCCGGATCCTCCCGCGTATTGAAGACCATGAACAGGGGCTACTCGAGGGACGATTACCTCGGTCTCGTTTCCTCCTTGAGAGAGGCGATGCCCGGGCTGGAACTGAGCACGGACGTCATCGTCGGCTTCCCCGGCGAAACCGAGGAGGACTTCGTCGCCACCCTCGACGTTTTGGATCGCGTCCGGTTCGCCAACATTTTCTCGTTCCGATTTTCGCCCCGGCCGATGACCGCCGCCGCCGGCCGGGAAGACGACGTTCCTCTCTCCGTGAAAAAAAGGAGGCTGATCGAGCTCCAGGCGCTCCAGAAAGGGATTCAGCACGAACGCAATCGCGCCCTGGTCGGGACGGAGAGGACGGTGCTCTGCACCGGCGTCTCGAAAAAAGGCGGGCCCTTTTTCTGCGGCCGGGACGAAAGCCATCGGGTGGTGAATTTCTCATGGAACGGAGCCGTTTCCCCTCTGCACCGCTTCCTCTCGGTCCGCATCTCGGACTGCGGTCCCTACAGCCTCCGGGGCGAAGGCCTGGGCTTTTCTCCCGCCTAGCATCGCAAGGGAACGTGCCTCCTGAAACCGCCTTTTGGATCGAATCCTTACGGCCGCCGGCATCATGGCGAAGCGCATCGCGCCGGAACGTGAAAAGGGACACGCCGCGCTTCCGGCTCTATGACGAATTTTGTGGTGAATTCCAGTCTGAGAGCCAAGGGCTCACGCTATAGAATCATACAAAACGTCATGGAGCTGCGGCTCCGTTGAAATTTCCCCCTGTTTATGCTATAGATAGCCCCTTATTTTTTCCCAGCCAATTTCAGAATAAGGAGTCGGAGGGAAATCCATGCTGGAAAAAACGTTGTTCGAAACGATCGCCCTGTGGGCCATTCTGGGGATCGCCGTCCTCGGCCTGGCCTACGCCCTGTTTCTCAGGCGACAGGTCATGAGGGAAGACAAGGGGACGGAGAAAATGATCGCCGTCTGGGAAGCCATCAAGCAGGGAGCGGAAGCCTATCTCAACCGCCAGCTGAGGACCATCCTGCCCCTTCTGGCGATTCTCACCGTGGCGTTGTTTTTCAGCGTGTACATCGTCCCCCCGTCTTCCGAAGCCCTGGAGCGTTTCCCCAACATCACCGATCCCAACACCATCAAACTCATCATCGGCTTCGGGCGGGCGGTGGCTTTCATCCTGGGCGCGGTCTTCTCCCTGATGGTCGGACAGTTCGGCATGCGCATGGCCGTCCAGGCCAACGTCCGCGTGGCGGCCGCCTCCCGCGTCGGCTTCGACAAAGCCCTGAAAATCGCCTACCGCGCCGGGACGATCACCGGCATGCTGACCGACGGGCTGGGCCTGTTCGGAGGCACGGTCATTTTCCTCTACTTCCAGAAAGCCGCTCCCGACGCCCTCCTGGGGTTCGGGTTCGGCGGGACCCTGCTGGCCTTGTTCATGCGGGTGGGCGGCGGCATCTACACCAAGGCGGCCGATGTCGGCGCCGACCTGGTGGGCAAGGTCGAGGCCAACATCCCAGAGGACGACCCGCGCAATGCCGCCGTGGTGGCCGATCTGGTGGGCGACAATGTGGGCGACTGCGCCGGCATGGCGGCCGATATCTTCGAAAGCTACGAGGTGACAATCGTCTCCGGACTGATTCTCGGCCTGGCTCTGGTGGCCATAACCGGCGACGTCAAGTGGATCATTTTCCCTCTGATCGTGCGGGGCATCGGTGTCTTTGCCTCGATCATCGGCACTTACCAGGTCAAAGGCCGCAAGGGAGAGGAGCGGGGCAACGCAATGGCGGCCATCAACAGAGGATTCTACACCTCGGCCGCGCTGTGCCTCGTGGCCTTCGCTCTGGTCGCCCATTTCTATATGAAAGAGTGGCGTGCTTTCTTCTCCGTGGCCGCGGGCATCGTGCTGGCCATCCTTATCGACGAAGTGACCAAGTACTTCACCCACACCCATCACACCCCGGTCAAGGAAATCGCCGCCTCGTCGCGCACGGGCACGGCGACTCTCCTGCTTTCGGGATTGTCCTACGGAATGGAATCCTCGGTCTGGTCGATCATGGTCATCGCCGGCACGATCAGCTCGGCCATTCTCATTTACCTGCCCTTCCTCCACCAGGGCCCCCAGGGCGTGGTCTACGTCCTCTACGGCGTGGCCATGACCGGCATCGGCATGCTGACTCTGACCGGAAACAACGTGGCCATGGATTCCTTCGGTCCCATCGCCGACAACGCCAACGGCATCGGCGAGATGGCCGGGCTGGACAAGAAATCGCGCCGGATCATGGCCGATTTGGATGCCGTGGGCAACACGACCAAAGCCATCACCAAGGGAGTGGCCATCGGCTCGGCGGTCATCGCCGCCGTGTCGCTTTTCGGCTCCTTCCTGACCGATGTCTCCAAGGTCCAGGAGCCTCTGGTGCAGAGCGGCGTTCTCGAAGCCTCCAAAACGCTCGAGGCGACGGGCATCCGAGTCTCGATGCCCATCGTCCTCGTGGGCCTGCTCATCGGCGGGGCCATCCCCTGGCTCTTCTCCTCTCTGACCCTGAACGCCGTATCCCGGGCCGCCTCCCTCATCGTCACCGAAGTCCGGAGGCAATTCAGGATCCCGGGGCTGATGCAGGGCAAGGTTAAGCCGGACTACAAGCGGGCCGTAGGCATCTGCACCGTGGCCGCCCAAAAGGAGCTCATCGGGCTGGCCCTGCTCGCCGTCCTAGCGCCGCTCATCATCGGCCTCGTCCTTCAGGTCGAGGCCCTGGGCGGCTTCCTGGCCGGAGTCATCCTTTCCGGGCAGCTCCTGGCGGTCTTTATGGCCAACACGGGAGGAGCCTGGGATAACGCCAAAAAGTTGATCGAAGACGGCTTGTACGGCGGCAAGGGCTCGGAATGCCATAAGGCCGCCGTCGTGGGCGACACCGTGGGCGACCCGCTCAAGGACACCAGCGGCCCGGCTCTCAATCCCATGATCAAGGTCATCAACCTCGTTTCGCTTCTCGCGGCGCCGATCATCATCCAATACCGAAAACCCTCGCCGGTCCTGATCGCCGTTGTGGCGGTCATGGTTGCGATCGCTGTGGCCTCGATTTGGTATTCCAAGCGGCACGGGAACGGCTCTTTCCTGCAGGCCGGCAAAGAGTCCCGTCCGGACGCCGAATCCGGCGCCGTCCGCGCCGGACGAAAAAAATAACCGGGCGGGAAGACGCCCGGAGGGCGGAAGCCCTTCAAACAGGCCCGGCTTCCGGCCGGACGTTTGCCTCAAACCGTCAAATCGGATATAATTCCGAATTCTTGAGGATTCCCTGTTTTCCCCAAGATCCGCGGCGCAATGAAGATCAATGTCTGGAACACCATTTTGCAGCTCAGCAAGGAGCGAGGGGTGGAGCCCGGGATCATCGTCAACGCCATAAAGGAATCGCTTCGCGCCGCTTCGGCCAAGTGCTTCGTGAACAACGAGACAGTGGAAATCGTTTTTCATCCCGAAAAAGGGGATCTGCGCGTCTACGCCGTCAAAACGGTCAAGGAAGAAGACGCGGACCTCGACCCCGCGGTCGAGATCTCCCTCCAGGAGGCGAGGAAAATCGATCCTTTCATCAAGCCGGGCGACGCCCTGGAATTGGACCTTCCGGCCGACACTCTGGGCCGCATCGCCGCCCAGGCGGCCAAGCAGGTCATCCTGCAGAAGGTCAGGGACGCGGAGCAGGAAAAAATCTACGAGGATTTCGCCCCGCGCCTGGGGGAGATCGTCAGCGGAATCGTCCGCCGGATCGAGGCGGCGGGCGTCGTTCTGGAGATGAACCAGACCGAGGGGCTTCTCCCCGAAAGAGAGCAGCTTCCCCAGGACGCCTTCCAGCGGGGGGACAGAATCAAAGCCGTCATCAACCATGTTCAGATGGGTTCCCGAGGAGCCCAAATCTCTCTCTCCCGCACAAGCCCGCGCTTTCTGGCCAAGCTCCTGGAGCTCGAAATCCCCGAAATCGCCAACAACGTGATCAGCATCAAGAACATCGTCCGCCAGCCGGGAGAACGGGCCAAAGTGGCGGTTCACACCGAGGATCGGGACGTGGATCCCATGGGCGCCTGCATCGGGCCCAAGGGGAGCCGCATCCTGGCCGTCAGCAGGGAGCTCCGAGGGGAAAAAATCGACATCGTCTCCTGGTCTCCCTATCCGGCCGTTTACGCCAAAGCGGCCCTCAGTCCGGCTCGGCCGATCCGTGTCGTCGTCGAGAACGAGAATGACATGACGCTTCAAGCCCTCATGCCCGCCGATCAGCTGTCCCTGGCCATCGGCAAAAAAGGAATCAATGTCAAGCTGGCCTCCCGCCTGGTCGGCTGGAAAATCGGAATCAAAGAGATCGAAGAATGAACGACAAAAAGACTCCCAAATCCAAGGCCACAGCCAAAACCGCGCCTAAGGACGCGCCGGCGAAAAAGACCGTCAAGGACGTCCACCGGCCGGCACCCGCCTCGGCGAAACCCCAGGCCGCCGTCCCTTCCAAGACAGCCCCGGTGCCGCCATCCAAATCCGTTTCGCCGAAGGCTTCCAAACCGGCCGATCCCGCCGCGGCCCGGGCCGTTCCGGCCGCCAAAACCGTTTCTCCCTCCGGACACAAGCCCTCGGCCGCTCCGACCCGGCACCCGGTTCATGCCCCGGCCCCCGCGGCCGTCCATCGACCGCTTTCCAAGCCGGCCGCCAAGCCGGAACCCAAAGCGGTCAAGGAGCCGTCGAAAGCGGCCAAGACCGAGCCGCAAATCCTACGCCGCCGGATCGTCGTGACCGAGGGAACGGACATCAAGAGCCTTTGCGAAATGGCGGAAACGACGCCCCGGGCGGTGCTTGAAAAACTGAGTGCCAGGAGGATCACGCTCTCGGCCGGAGACGCGGTCGAAGACGGCTTGATCGAAAAGCTGTCTCAGGCCACCGGCCACGATTTGGAATGGGTGACCGTCGAAGAAGCCGCGGCCCGAGAGGCCGAACGACGCGCCGACGAGAAAATTCCGCGCCCCCCGGTCGTGACGATCATGGGGCACGTCGATCACGGAAAAACCACGCTTCTCGACGCCATCCGGGCTTCGAATCTCGTCGACAAAGAATCGGGCGGGATCACGCAGCACATCGGCGCTTATCAGGTCCAGTCGGGCTCCCGGCAGATCACGTTCATCGACACGCCCGGCCACGAAGCCTTCACCCGGCTCCGAAGCCGCGGAGCCCGGGTGACGGACATCGTCGTTCTGGTCGTGGCCGCCGACGAGGGGCTCATGCCCCAAACCCGCGAGGCCATAAGCCACGCCCAGGCGGCCGGCGTTCCCATCATCGTGGCCGTCAACAAAATCGACAGGCCCGAAGCCAATGTTGAGCGCGTCAAGCAGCAGCTGTCCAAGGAAGGGCTCCTCGTCGAAGAATGGGGCGGCAAAATCGTGAGCGTGGACATCTCGGCCAAGGAAAAGAAAAACATCAAGGAGCTTCTGGAGATGATTCTGCTGGTCGCCGACCTCCAGGAGATCAAGGGCCACCCCACGGTTCCCGCCCAAGGCGTCGTTCTCGAGGCCCGGCTCGATTCCAAAAAAGGACCTCTGGCCACGATCCTAATCCGGCAGGGCCGCCTGTCCGTCGGCGAATTTTTCATCTGCGGAACGACCAGCGGAAAGGTCCGCGCTTTGTTCGACGAGCACGGCCGTTCTTTGAAGACGGCGGACATGTCCGCGCCTGTCGAAGTCCTCGGCTTCGGGAACGTCCCCGAGGCCGGCGAGGCCTTTCAAGTCGTGTCCACCCAGGAAGAGGCCCGTAAAATCGTCGCGGGCCGTCTCTCCCGGAAAAAGAAGCCTGATGCGGTCAAGCCTCCCCAGGCCAGTCTCGACGAGCTCTTCAAACGCATCGAGGAGGGGGTGGTCAAAGATCTCAGCCTTGTCGTCAAGGCCGACGTCCAAGGCTCGGTCGAGGTCCTGAAGGACATTCTGCCCGGACTGAGCACGGAGAGGGTCCAAATCAAGATCGTGCACTCCGGCACGGGCGTGATCACGGATTCCGACGTCCTGCTGGCCTCCGCCTCCAAAGCCGTCGTCCTGGGCTACAACGTCAAGGCCGGCCAGAAAACGCTCGATCTCGCCAAACAGGAAAGCGTCGAGGTCAGAACTTACAGCGTGATTTATAAACTCACGGACGATCTCAAAAAAGCCGTGGCCGGCCTGCTCGAACCCGTCGTCCGCGAAGTCACGCTCGGGAAGGCCGAAATCCGGAAAATTTTCCGAATTCCGAAAGTGGGGGTTATTGCCGGATGCTACGTCACCGACGGCAAGATCCGGAGGGGGGCCGAAGCCCGGATCATCCGCGGCCAGGGAGTTCTGTTCAAGGCCCGCATCACGTCCCTGAAGCACGTCAAGGAGTCCGTGACCGAAGTTCAGAAAAACTTCGAATGCGGCATCGGGCTGGACAAGGCCAAAGACATCCAGGAGGGTGACGTCATCGAGGCCTTCGTCACCGAGACCGTCGCCCCGGCCTGAGGGACCGCCGGCTCATGATCATCGGCCTGCTCGTTCTCGACCTCCACCTGCCGCACGCCCGGTCCCTGAAAGACAAGCGCCGGGAGCTCAACCGGATCCGGGACCGCGTCCGGAAAAAATTCAACGCCGCCTACGCCGAGCTGGATTTTCAGGAAGCCTGGCAGCGGTCCCGCGTCGGAATCGTCACCCTGAACAGCCAGCAGAAACTGGTCGAGGAGCAGCTCCGGGCGGTTTTCAGAGACGTAGAGCAGGTCTTCAACGGGGAAACCGTCGTGGCCGACCTGCGCTTCTTTTAGGAGCCCTCCGGAAACCGAGGAGCCGTCTGAAGTGAATCCCGTGGAAAAGGGCCGCCGGCCGAAGCGCGTGTCCGGTCTCCTCAGGAATCATCTCGGACAAATCCTGATCCGCGAAGTCCAGCCCCTGTTTTCCAGCCTCATCACCGTCACTCGGGTGGCCATGACGCCCGACCTTCTTACGGCCCGAGTGTTTCTCACCGTTCTCGGGCCGGACGACCCGCATCGCGTTCTCCAGGCCGTCGAAGACCGGGCCCCGCAACTGCGGCAATCTGTTGCCAGCGCGGTCAACTTGAAGTATAATCCCCAGCTTGTTTTTGAACTGGATCCGGAACCCGAGTGGCAGTTGCGGCTCGACGACCTGATCCCCCGAACGAACGACGATGACCAGGAATCCGACTGAGGACATTTCGCGGGCGTTGCGGCGCTGCCGCCGCGTGGCCATCACCTCCCACCTCCGGCCGGACGGCGATTCGATCTGCACCGGCCTGGCCTTGAGGTCGATGATTCTCCGCCTGGGAGGCCGGGCCGAAGTCATCAACACCGATCCCACGCCCTTTCCCTTCCACGCTTTCCCCGACGCGCAGCGGATCCGGACGGGCCAGATTCCCCCGAACGGTTTTGACGCCGTCATCCTTCTTGAGTGCGCCGACGTCTCCCGGTCCGGCCAGAAACACGTGGAGGGATATTTCAAAATCAACATCGACCATCATTACACCAACGACCGGTACGCCGACATCAACTGGGTGGAGCCCGAAGCGCCGGCCGTGGGAGAGATGGCCTTCCGTCTGGGAGAACGCCTGGGCATGGGTTTCACCCGCCGCATGGCCGAGCATCTTTACTGCGCCATCGTATCCGATACGGGTTCCTTCCAATTCTCCAACACCAACGGCCCGGCGTTCGACGCCTGCGCCCGGCTTGTCCGCTTGGGCGTCCAGCCCATTCGCGTTTCGGAAAGGCTTTTCAACAACAACTCGCCGGAAAAGATCCGGCTTCTGGGGCGGGTCCTGACCACGCTGCGCCTGAACGCCGCCGGAAACCTGGCGGCCGTCACCCTTTTCCTTAAAGACCTCCGGAACTGCGGATTGCGCGAGGTGGACACCGAGGACATCACAACGCTGGTGCGTTCGATCAAGGACATAGAAATCGTCCTGTTCTTCAAACAGATGAAGCGCGAGACCTTCCGGGTCAGTCTGCGATCCAAAGGGCGGATCCATGCCGCCCGCCTCGCCGAGCACTTCGGGGGAGGCGGCCATGTCCATGCCGCGGGTTTCACCGTCCAGGGACGCTATGAGCGCCTCATCCGCGACATCCCCGCACGTTTGGAAAAGCTGCTCGGCCGTAGCCGGGAACGATGACCGGGAAGGTCTTCCCCCGCCGGGGACGGGAGGCGGCATGGACGGATTGATCCCGATTGACAAGCCGCCGGGTTGGACCTCGCACGACGTGGTCCTGAAAATCCGCTCCTGTCTCGGCGAAAGACGCGTCGGCCATTTCGGCACCCTCGATCCCCTGGCCACGGGTCTGCTTCTCGTGGCCGTGGGGCGGGCCACGAGATTTTTCCCCTTTTATTCGAAATCGGACAAATCCTACCGAGGCCGCCTGCGTCTGGGCCTGTCCACGGACACCTACGACGCTCAAGGCCGCCCCGAAGGCCCCGAATGCCCGAATCTTCCCTCGCTGAAGGATCTCGAAGACGCCATGAGCGGCTTCGAAGGGCCGATCCGCCAGATTCCTCCGGCGTTTTCGGCGAAAAAAGTCCGCGGGCAGCCGAGCTACAAGCTGGCCCGGAACCGGAAGACGGTTTCTCTGAAGGAAGAACAGGTCGTCGTTCATTTTTTTCGGCTCGAACGCTACACCCCTCCCCATGCGGATTTCGCGGTGGCGTGCTCCGCGGGGACCTATGTCCGGTCCCTCGTCCACGACGTGGGGGCGCGTCTGGGCTGCGGCGCTTACCTGGAAAGCCTTTGCCGGTTGTCCGCGGGGGACCATCGCCTCGATGAGGCGTTCCGCATCGAGGAGATCGAGCGGATGGCCGGGCGCGGAGAGCACGGTCGGTTCCTTCGGCCTCTGGAATCCCTTTTGCCCGAATTTCCGGCCCTGACGCTCAACGCCTCCGGTTTCCGCTCCGCGCGGAGCGGAAACCGTCTCTCGACGCGGGATTTCGATGACAGCGCCGCGGCCTCCGCGGAGGGATTCTTCAGGCTGTTCAGCCCGGAAGGACGCCTGGTCGCCGTCGCGCGCCGCGACGCCGGTTCCCCGGAACTCCATCCTTTCCTGGTGCTCTCCTGACGGTTCGCACGGAGGAACGCTCCGTCAGCCGACAAAAGGGGTTCGACTCCATGACGTTTTGTGCGGTCCTTTAGCGTGAGCATTGGGCCTGGCCCTCAGACCAAAATTCACCACACAATTCGTCATAGAGCCAAGAGGTTCTTGAAATTTCGAGCCTTCTGGTGTATTTTAATTGGTTATGAGATTGAACAGGCATCAAATCGAACATCTGGCCTTCACGATCGTCCGCCATCTGAACAAGGACGGGAAGGTCATTCTGGAGGACAAGAACAAGGTCCTCGATGAGATTGTCGCCCTCCTGACCGAGGAATTTCAGCGGGAAGACGAACTCGATCAGGAAGTGCGCGAGCTTCTGGGGAAGCATATGGAGGAAATCCGCAAGGGCAATCTCGACTATCAGACGATGTACCGCATGATCAAGACCCGTCTGGCCAAGGAAAGGAGCATCGTCCTGTGAGCACCCGGTTGTCCAAGGAAAAAATCCATCATCTGTCCAAGAGCATTCTGGACGTCCTCAACCGCGACGACGACGTGGAATTCCTGGACGAGCCCAATGAAATCCGGCTGATCATCGTCCGGGCCATCGACGAGGAGATGAAGCTCTACGAACTGCTGGACAAAAAGGCCGTGGACAAGATCCAATCCCAGAAAAAATCGATCGAAGAGGGAAGCCGGGAGTGGGACATCCTCTACCGCAAATATTACAATGAAGAGCTCTCCAAGCTCGGCAAACTCTCCGAATGATCCTCCGGGTCCGGCCCTCCGTTTTCTGGAGTTCCGGGAGCGTGTCCGCTATTCGGAAACCGACCGCATGGGCGTCGCCCACAACAAAAACTATTTCGAATGGTTCGAGCTGGGGCGGACGGAATTCTGCCGCTGCCGCGGCCTCCCCTATCGAGACATCGAAACCCTCGGCTATTACCTGGTCGTAGCCGAGGCGACCTGCCGCTACCTCAAACCCCTCCGCTACGACGACGAATTCGTCATCCGCGTCGCCCTCGCCGAAGCCGCGCCGCGCAAGATCGTCTTCCACTACGAACTGGCCGCCGTCCCGGGAGGCGCGCTCGTCGCCGCCGGCCGGACCGTCCATGTGCCGGTCAACACCCATGCCGAGGTCTGCACGCTGCCTGAGGACATCCTGGCGAAAATCAAGGACGAGCGGGCCTGAGGCCCGCCCCCGGGCCCGGATCCGTCGCGCGGCCCTTTGATCAGCCCGACAGATGCCCCTTGAGGCGGAGATAAGACTCCAGCGCATTCCGCCAGTGGGAAAAGGGAGGCAAACTCAGGCGGTTGTAGGCCCTGTTTTCGAGAACGGAAAAGCAAGGCCGGCGGGCTCTGGCGCCGAAGACTTCGGAGGTGACGGGTCGCAGGTCGGGCTGCAGACCCAAAATCTCAAAAACGGCCCGGGCGAACTCAAACCAGGTGCAGCGGCCTTCGTTGGTCATGTGATACAGACCGAAGGCGCCCGTCTCGGCCAGGGCCAGAACGCGCGGGGCAAGCTCGGCTGTCGCGGTGGGCGTCACGATCTGGTCCGACACCACGCGAAGCGTCCGGCCTCCTCGCGCCCCGGCGATCATGGATTCCACAAAATTGGTGCCTTTTTCCTTGCTCCCCGCTTCGCCGAACAGCCCGCAGGTCCGCAGGACGAAGTGCTTCGGCCACAGAGAGCGCAAGAAATGTTCCCCCGCCAGCTTGGAAACGCCGTAGGCGTTGAGGGGATGGGGCGCGTCCTCTTCGACATACGGCTCTCGCCTGAGTCCGTCGAATACATAGTCGGTGCTGAAATGCACGAGAACGGCGTCCAGCTCCCGGCAGGCGAGAGCCAGGTCCCTGACGGCGAGGGCATTGACCCGCAGGGCGGTCAGCGGTTCGTCCTCGCATTCGTCGACCCGGTGGTAGGCGGCGGTGTTGATGACGATCGAGGGTCTGAGGGATTCCAACGTCCTGCGGAGCCGGCCGGGACGGGTGACGTCGCATTCCGGATAGGTCAAAGCCGCCAGGCGGCCGGGGGGTATGAGTTTCGTCAGATCCGTGCCGAGCTGACCGTCCGCTCCGATCAGCGCGATCGTCATCGGGAAATGAAAAGGGCCGGGGAGATGTCCCCCCGGCCCTTAAGAGATTTCGTCAGTTTCCGCGAACTCAGAACAGAAGCCGGAATCCCAGGAGGAGCTTGTGATGTTCGTCGAACGACCGGTCGGAAGTGAGGGCCGGAATTCTCAACTCGGTGAACAGGCCGCCGATCACGGGTTTCTCAAACAGGTCGACGCCCACCTGACCCACCAGGTCCAGGCCTCCCTTTCGCGTTGTCTGTTCCTTGCCGCTGTAGCCCAGGCCGCCGCCGAAGAATGCCGGGCCGGCGTGGACGCTCAGCAAGGCATTGGCCATGAAGAATGACGTCCACGGCTCGCCCCGAGTGGGAACGGCGCCTCCCGCCGTCAAGATGAAATCCAGGAAGTCGGGAGTGATTTTGTAAAGGATGCCCGCCCGGGCGAAGATGAAGCCCGTGTAGGTGCCCCGGGCCAGCAGCGAACCGAACTCCACGATGGGGAACAGCCTTTTCTGCGTGACGACGAAAGGAATCCGGCAGGGTTCGACGCCGCCGTCGGAAGCGCCCATGTTGTCGAACACGGTGACGGTCACGACGTAATTGCCGGCTTTTTCAAAAATCTTTTCCCAGAGAAAAGGCGCTTCGTTCTTCATGAAGGAATCGATAACCTGGCCTTCCTCGTCCGTGACTTCGAAGCTGGCCTTGGCGATCGAGCCGTCGGGATCGTTGGAGCCCGAAGCGTCGAAGACGATCGGCTTCCCGACATAGTCTTTGCACTCCGTGCACGAGATGTTCAGGACGCAGACCGGCGGGAAATTGACATGAATCTTGGCTTCGCATCCCGGGCCCGTGACCTCGCCCCGGGCGTTGGAGGCCCAGGCTTTGATCATATAATCCCCCGGTTTGTCATAGGCCCACTGCCAATTGGGAGAGGCCGCGGTCAGGCCTTGGGAAGCGACTTCGGCACCCGCCGCGTCAAGGATGGTGACCTTCATGGCGTCGGCGTATTGGGAGCCGGCCATGTCGAGGGTGAAGGGCTCATTGACGTTCGCGACTTCGGGGGTGACTTTCAGGTCGCAGATCGCGGGCGGGATGGCGTCCTCAACCTTGAACAGAGCGATGTTGCCGCACGGCTTGGGAATGACGAACCAGTAGTTCTTGAAATCCTTGTTCACCTTGAAGGCGTAAACCTCGAGCGGCATTCGGCCCGCCCATTCCAGGTCTTTGACCACTTTGACCTTGCCCTTCGACCGGAACATCATCCATTGGAACGTCTTGTCTTCCGGCGCGGCGTTGGGATCGATGGACATGTCGGTGAAGGCCGCGGCCGCGACTTGGTCCATGAAAGGCTGGTACAGGTCAGGGTAGCCGGCCATTTCGAATCCCAGCTTGATGTCCGAGGCGTATCTGTCCACGAGCATCTTCATGACGTTTTCCGTGGGCACATTTCCTCGAACCCGGGCAAACGTGTATTTGCCCATCGTTTCGATCTTCTTGGTCTCGGCGAAACCGACCGAAGACACTAAGAAGAGGACGGCTACGGCCAGTCCGATCATCCTATTGAATTTCATACAAACCTCCTTTGATCATAATGTTTTTTGCCTCATGGAGAGGGACACGCACAATGCTTCTTTATAAAAATACAAAAAAGAGCATTTGTCAAGCCCAAAGGCAACTTTTTTGCGGATG